>NZ_JBVASJ010000035.1:0-64346 GCF_057813935.1 Pseudomonas sp. F220 | reverse complement strand
TGCCGCGAGCTCAACCAATGTTGGCCAGAAGCCGAAGACAGCTTCCTCGAACAGGCCTTATACATAGATGCAACCGGGTAGCAGTGTTTGAAAAGCAGGTAGACCGTGGGGGCGAGTCCATACATAAAGGCGGGACCGGGCCTTGATCTGGCGCAAGTAGCCGGCGTAGCTCGCGCATTGCATGTTCAGCAGGTTGACCGGCACAGCGGCGCCGGCGAACGATCGTTCTCCCAATACCTGCAGGAAGCCGGCGCTGGGGTGGAACCCCAGGAGAATCCGCGAGGCCGCAGGAATGGCCGCCTCCATCTGCCGCAGGATCGCGTCGAGCAAGGCGTATTGCTGTTGCGCGAGCAGAATGTCCAGCCAGTCGCCCCCCAGGGTCACCAGGCCGGGCTGGCAGCAGCGGATGATATCGAGGTCTTCGGCTATCTGTTGCGCATCGGCGGCGAAGGTATAGCCAGGGGCGGTGTAGTAGTACGCCGGGTTGGCCTGGACCTGACGGACACTGACGCCCTGCCCCGTTGCCTGATCGGTCACCCGCAGCAGAAACCGCGAATGATAGATATGCCGCGTTCGTGGGCCACCAGCCAAAGCATTGCTGACGGCTTTGGCCGTGGGCCAGTCGCCACTGGCCAAGCCCAGGCCGGAACTGGCCAGGACCCTGCGCGCGATCCCCTCGACCTGTTGCGCCGAGTAGGGACTGCCGTAACGTTTGAGAAACCCCCGGTCGCCCAGGTACAGAATCGACTCATCCATGAGTATTTCCTTGCACCGGGCAACAGCGAGCCAGCTCGCCGAGTTCGATGTCATGTTCCAGTCGGCAACGATGATCCACCAGCACCAGGGTGTTGCCGCTACGCTCGACGTAACGGTGCAACGCTTGCACACGCTCGGCCAGTTGCTCGGCGCGCAAAGCGCTGAACGGCTCATCCAGCAACAACAGATGGTGGCGGTCCTCCGGCAACGCGCTCAGCCAGGTGTCCAGCCAGCTGCTTGCCCCGAGCTCACCGCCGAGCAGCGCCAGGGCATTGCTGTCCAGGTAATAGCGGGTTGATGTCATGGCCTGCGCCACGCCCGCTTCTTCGATGACCACGTCGGTGATACCGGCCACGCCCTTGAGATACTCGCTCTTGCCGGAGCCGGATTGGCCCGATAGCGAATACAACCGGCCCCGTTCCAGGCTCAGGCCACGATAGGCACGTTGAGCGACAAAGGGGGCGATGCTCAGGCTCTGCCCGGAGATCGCCACGGCCACCGAGCTTTTAGGCCGGGCAAAATGTTGCAGGCGCTCCACCGACACCGACTGCGATTTGAAACCCGTGATGGCCAGAAATACATTGGCCAGGTCGGAACGCACCAGCAGCAAGGCCGTGACCGCGAGCACAAAAGCAGAATCGCTGGTCTGGTAGAGGCTGCCCATCAGGACCACCAGGAGAATCACCAGGTCGCTGAGCAAGGTGCAACTGGCCGCCGTGACGGTGCGGGTGATCACACTGCGCACGCGGGTGGTGTAGAAATGCTTCAGCCCCTCGGCTATCGCACTCCGCTGGGTAAGCGCCAGCCAGTCACCCAGGCGTTCGAAACCCACGCCACCGGCCCGGGAAATGGAAAACGCCACATGGGCAGAGCGCAGTAGGGAGTCGAATCCCTTGACGCTCTCCACCCGGGTCAGATATAGCTCGTTGATTGAAAGCCGGTACAACACCGCCAGCAGGCCGCTGAACAGCAGCGCCACGGCGATGCCGGACAGGCCGAACCCCATCCACAAGGCCACGCCATTGCACAGTAACAGCGCGATGACCCAGGCAATGTCGTGGGCATACCAGGCGATGCGTTCGAATGTCGTGGTGACATCGCGAGAAACCACCTGCAGCGCATCGGCCAGGCCGGTGACCCGGATGTCTCGCAGGCCATCGGTGAACAAGCGGGAAAAGCGGCTGCGCAACAGATTCTCGATAAACAGCCCGGCAGCGATTCCTGCCCCTACCCCGGCCACGGCATACAACAGAACCCGCCAAGGCGAGAAACCTGCCTCTGGCAGCGTCAGGTTGGCCGCATAGCTCATCATCAGCGCCGGCACCAACAACATCAGCACACCCCAGCAACAATACTTGAATAGATCGCCGAGACTGAAGCGGTCCAGCGCCGGGTCGCCGGCCGGCACCGTCGAAGCCGTCCGCTCACCGACCTCCGCCGGCGAGCCTTCGCGCTGCGCTATCGCTCTTGCGGCCAATGGGCTGAAGCTTACCCAGGACAGGCGCTCCAAGGCGTCTTTCACTGCCAGCGCTGCCGCGGCGTCCAACGCCGAGAAGTCGTGGTCGATACTAAGGGTCCCGTCCTGGGTACGGGCCAGAAACACCCCGCGCAGCAGTTGCAGGCGCAGGCGCTGCCCGGCAGAGAGGTTGCTCCCGTCCAGCTCGATGGGCAGTTGCAGGACCTGCTGTGGGTCCTGTCCCAGCTCGGGTATCAGCCGGAAAGCGCCCAGCAAAGCGTGCAGGTCCTCGCGCTGGCTCTCCAGCGGGCCAGGAATCAGTTCGACCAGCGCCGCGGGCCAGATCGGCCAGTCGGCATCGAACTCGATCACGCCGCGCGCCTGATCGGCGGCAGCGGGTCGCAATACCGGATGCCTGGAGGAATTCTGATACAGGCCATTGAGCGCTTCCAGGGAGCGGCCGACGGCCTTGTAACTCACATAGGAGCGGGGCAGCGCGAGCACCGCCGCCAGCAACGGAATGCTCAGCCAGAAAATCGCCCCGTCCCAGACCATGGCCGATTCCGAGGGGCCCAGTAGCCCCAGCAAGACAAAGGGAATCAAGCGGCCGAAACCGATGATGTAGCTGTCGGCGCCGCGCAACAGCGTATCCAGGTTGCGCAGGGAGCGTTCGCCCGCCAGTGTCCGCTCGATGCTCTGCAAGGCCGTCCGGTCAGCGAACTGCTTGAGCCACGGTCCTTTGCGCAACCATGCCGAACACTGTTCGATACGCTGCGCCGCCATATCCATGATCCGCTGGTAGTTGCGGTCCGAGAGCCAGGACAGCAGATAGGAAAGCGGCAGGAACACACCGATCACCGCAACCGCCCAGAACCCTGCCCTGCCGAAGACCAGCAACGCCAGCAGGATTGAAAGCAGCAGGAAAACCGGAATAGCCAACAGGTTAACGCTAGCACCGATGCCATCGAGAATGACGCTGAAGTCCCGTGAAACCACACGTTCCAGCACCGACACCTCTACCCGGGGCTGCATCTTGCGCGCCAGAAGGCGCTCGAACTCGCGGCATAACCTCAGGGAGATGTAGCGTTCCAGATTGAGCTCGCTCACCATCAGCAAGAACCCGCTGATGGCCAAGAACGCCAGGAGCGCGGTGTCCGCCAGCATGACATCGGCACTGCCTTGGGCCGCCACCAGGGTGCTCAGCTTGTAGATGAACAACAGCGGCACGCTGTATTGCAACAACGACACCAGTACATAAGCGCCGACCGCCCAGGGCGCAAGGCTGAAGGCCAGGCCGAAAAAGCCATCGGCGAAGGCTCGTCCTTCGGAGCGAGCGACCGTCCGATAGCGCAATGCCGGAGTAAAACAGTACATCCACTTCACGGCAGCGCCTCCTCGCAGTACACCCGACCAGGCTCCAGGGCCTGTACACGCTGCAGGCAATCTCGGATTTTCTGCAGATCGTAATAGTGGGTGGGAATCTCCCGGCATGCACAGTAATGGACCACCCATTCCTTCAGATTCCACGAAAGCGCCGTGCCCGCCCCCAAGAAGCGGCTCAAGGACAAGATGTCGAACCACACGCTGCGCTGCAAGGAATGGGTCTCCAGGTCGAGGATGCGCACGCCATCCACGGTAACGAGCAGATGCTCCGGCTTGCAGTCGCCGACGCTGATGCCCTGCAGGTCGAACGGGGGGAAACGGCAGCGGGACGACAGGCAAGGATCGAGAAATTCAGGGGTACTGCGGTGCCCCATGACCCGCTGGATATTCGCCAGGGCCGTGGCATGCATCGCCGCGTAGGCCGCAATCACTTCAGGCAGCTCGGCCGGACCGGGCAGACGGCCCTGGAGAGACTCCAGCACCAGTACCTGATGCCGCGCATCCTGATAGCGCATGCCTGCGATCGGCCCTGAGCGGAACAGCAAGTAGCCGCTGGCTTCGGCGGCATAGGCCGCCTCGTCGAAGTAACGCTTGATCACCACCTGCTCGCCCGAGGCCATGCACAGGCCGGAGCAGACCAGGGACTTCACCGACTGGCCGAGTACCCGCAGAACCTGATAACGCTCGGCCAACAGCTCGGCGAGCGCCTGCCGCCGCAGCTGTACCTGAGCGGCGCCGAGGAGCTCCAGATGCACATGTTCAAAGGCTCTTTGCCCGCTCATGGCGCAGTCGCCAGGGACATTTCATAACTGCGCAAGGCGCGTCCATAGTCCACTTGCTCGTTGTAATACTCGAGCCAGAACGCCAGCGGGCTGTCATAGCGATCGCAGACATACCACTGCGATGCCGACAGGTTGAGCAGCTCCCATATCTGCAACTCGCCGAGAAACAGCTGGCAAAAATCGTCATGGTCGACACGGATGCCGTAGGGATAACGCTTGATCGCCCCCGCGCCTTCGTCCGGCACCTCGATGAACTCGACCCTGGACACGTCCAGCAGCCATTGTTGGCCGACGCCGTCGTTCCGGGTCAATTGCAGCACCGCACGGCACGGGCCAACGGGGCGTCCCAGGTAGTTGCCCTGGGTAATCAGCACCTGGCCGTAGCGGGTAATCAGCCAGGTCCTGGCCATTTCATCTAGATGGGCCTTGATCCGCTGTGTGTCAAGCGAGACCGTCTGGCGTCGCCCTTTCGGCGGACGGGACCCTACCTGTTCCTCGGATTCGCAGATCCAGTCCGCCGGTTCGCCAGGCCGTGCCGGCGCCACGTCGAAGCTTTCGCCGGGGGTCAGTGAGTGCACCCCCCGCAACAACGACAGTTCGCTGCAGATCTGCGCCAGTTCGAGGTTCGACCAAGGGTGATGCATCTTGCCAAAGGGATCGCGATATCCATTGCCCGCGAGGATCAGGGTCGGCACCTGGTTCAGTCGGCGCATCGGCTTGTGTACGATTTCGTCCAGCAGACGCAAGCCGGACACCCGGGTGTAGCGTTGGTCGGGCACCGGCAACAGGTTGTCCAGGCCGATCGGCCGTTGCGTCCCGCTGCACTGGAAATTATTGGTCAGCACCATGACTTGGGGCCAGGCAACGGCTCCACTATTGACATCGGCAAAGTAAGCGTCGGCGATGCGGGTATCGGACTGGATGAACACCGCCTCGCGGCCCTGATGCTCGACATGCAGCGACGCTACCCGGCTGTCCCAGAACAGTACCTCGGTGCAGGGCATGTAGAAGCGCAGGCTCAGCGAGCCGATGACGAACTCGGCCTGAGTATCGACCCGCCGCACCTCGTAACCGCATGCGCGGACAATCGCCTCGGCCGCGCCGGGAAACAGTTCCGGGACATAGACCACTTTGCGCTTGAGCAAATGCCCGTAGTCCGACGACAGGCGGCGCAAGGAGGCTGGGTGAAAGTGCTGCAGGTGCTCGGTGGTCAAGACAATGCCATCCACCGCCGGCATGCGCTGCAGATCGACGTTGCGCGCCGGGACTATCGCGAACTGCCGGTCGGCATCGGAACCGAATCCACGACCCAGCACCGGGTCGATCAACACATGACTATCGCCAGCCTGCAGCGACCAGCTTTCGTGGCCGATCATCGTCAGCTTCATGGGCACACCTCCAGGTTACGCATGCTGCGCTCGATGATTTTCGCCAAAAGCTCAGGGCTGCCGTTCTCGCCGTAGTAGCTGTAGAAGAACGGGATCAGGCCGTCGAAGATGCCGTTCTCGAACCAGGACTGGACCGAAACGCCCACGATGTCCCAGATCTGCAGGTTCCCCTCGACCATGCCGATGAAGTCCACCAGGGGCAGGCATACGCCAAAGGGATACTGCGCCACCAGCGATTCGATCTGGTTGTGCGTCTCAGCCTCGAACTGGGCGCTGATCAGGTTCAGCGCATAGCTGTCCTGACGCCCCAAGGCATGCGAGACAAAACTGAAAACGATTCTTTTCGGCCCGAGCTTGCGCCCCTTGTAGTGAGACATCGCCAACACCTTGCGCCCGGTGATAAACAGCATCAGGCTTTTCGCCAGGCGCTGCAGCTCGGCTTCCGCGCGTCGCAGCAGCTCTTCATACGCCTCGGCGTCCTGCACGTCCGGGCGCACCGAAGCGACCACCTCGACGGTCTTGCGCGCCTCGATGAACTGGTTCAGCTCCCCGATCAGCAAGTCGTGCTGCATCTTGTCCACCTGGACCCAGTCGATAACAGCCTGCGGCCCGGGATCAGGCTCCAGGGCAAAGGCTTCGCCTGGCAGCAGGCCGACAATATTGGTGTCCAGGCTGAGCCGATTGGCCAACCGGCTCAACGTCGGCTGGTCGGAAAACGGGAAAGCGGCGAACCCGCCCAGGCGCTTGATGAACCCGCCGCCGCAAAGGGCTATGTTCTCGGGTTGCACCGGAAAATCGTCCATGTAGCTGGTCAGCACGGCGCTCAGCACACCGATCCCCAGCGGACCGACCTTACGGTTGCTGTCACTCGCGTTCTTGCCCCAGTTTTCCAGGGACTGAAAGGCTCCCGGAGGCGATACCCTGGAGTTGTTCGAGACGATCACCAGCTTGGGCGGTGCCAGTCATCCTTCGACGATATCGGTCTTGAACACTTCGGACACCAGGGCGTCCACAGCAATGAAGATGCCACTGCTCGGCTGCTCGGCCTCCTCGATATGCACCTGGGTGACCCGGCTTTCCCAGAAGGCGGTCTTCGGATCCGCCGGGTAGAAGCGCAGGCTCAAGTCGCCGACCCGCATCGGCTCTGTGTCGTTAACTTGCGTAAGGGTGAACCCGAGGTCGCGGATGCATTGCTTGACCGGTTCGACAATGGTCGCCCCCACCACGAACCGGGCGGAACGTGGCAACAGGTTCAGCGACTGGATATCGAAATGATCGGAATGTTCGTGACTGAGGAAAATCAGGTCTACATCGGATAGTGCGGCGGCATCGACAGTACGCGGCGGATAGATCTCGATCCGGTGCTCGTCGACCAAACCGAAGTCTTCACATAACAGCGGGTCAATCAGGATCCTGGTGCTTCCATGTTCCACAAGCCACGTTTGATGGCCGATAAAGATCGCCCTCATTTCCGCCTCCCTGGAAGACAACTGAATACTCACTACCCAAAAAGTGAAAAAGCAAGAAAGGGCTTTCTTGCTTTTTCGGGGTCAGCTCAACGATGGTAGGCGCAGCTCGCCGCCTTGGTTTCGGAAGCACGGGTCTTGGACTTCTTGATGGCGTCGCTCAAGACCTGCAACTCTTCCTTGCTGAAGAGTACTTTTTCGCTGTCTTGATGGTTGGGCGCGGTCGCACCCTGCTGGATCTTCTGGTTCATGACTTGCTCCTTGTCTAAGTGTTTCCAGGTACGCCAAAAGAGTAATGGCAACCTGCAAAAGCCGAGTCGCTGATATGCAGCGACATGCCAACACTAGAGCCCCGATAGGGTGCCCGCAACGAAAAATAGGCGGAAACAGTATCTTTGGGAAACGTCCTACACGAAGGCGAAAAATTCTAATTTTTCGAGGCAAATACACATCACACATGCGTACCAACAAACCTTGTCTACGTTATTTCTCTTTTTACACAACCGACATTTCTTGTAGTACAGGGCCTAATCCCGTGGTAGGTCACTACCCCGCCAGACAGCCATCGTAACCTGTCTACGGAGCAATCCTTAAAATTCGCGAGCAGATTACGGTCGACGTACGAGCGGAGAGATTCACCGGGTTGGATGCGCAGCAGCATGACTGAAACGGCTCTTCCGCCGCCTCGGTGGGCGGTCGATCAGCATGGTTGCCAGTGGCCGGGGTCTGCCACCCCCGGCCGCTTGTGACAGTTTTAATCCTCTAAAACCAGGGTTGGATTTTGAGAATTAAAGCTGTCGCAGCCTCTGCGCAAAATTGAGGCTTCCAGGTCACCTTCAAAACCACGCAAAACTGTCGCAACCCCGCAAATCGCCACCTAAGCACCTTACGTTTGAGAAATAAAACTGTCGCAACATTCGATCGGGATGACCGTCTGTCACCAGTAAGGAGGCAGTGAGATCCTCGAGCGCTGGCGATAGCGCCTTCTACCCGACCGGCTTAAATCCTCTGCGACAGTTTTAATTCTCAAAAGCCACCTGATGCCCGCCTGTGGATAACTCACTCCACTGTTACAGATTTCGCCAGGTTACGCGGCTGGTCAACGTCCGTGCCTTTGAGCACAGCGACGTAGTACGACAGCAGTTGCAGCGGGATGGTGTAGAGGATCGGCGACAAGATGTCATGGATGTGCGGCATGTTGATAACGTGAGTGCCTTCGCCATTGGTCATCCCAGCCTGTTCGTCAGCAAAGACGATCAGCTCGCCGCCACGTGCACGAACTTCCTGCAGATTGGATTTGAGTTTCTCCAACAGCTCGTTATTCGGCGCTACGGTGACCACCGGCATGTCGTTGTCGACCAGCGCCAATGGGCCATGCTTCAGCTCGCCGGCCGGGTAGGCTTCGGCGTGGATGTAAGAGATTTCCTTGAGCTTGAGCGCACCTTCCATTGCCACTGGGTATTGCGCCCCACGGCCGAGGAACAGGGTGTGGTGCTTTTCGGCGAACAGCTCGGCGATTTTCTCGACTTTGCTGTCCATGGCCAGGGCTTCGCCCAAGCGAGTCGGTAAGCGACGCAGCTCTTCAACCAGCTCGGCTTCCATACCTTTGGCCAACGTGCCACGTACCTGGCCCAGGGATAGGGTCAGCAGCAACAGCCCGACCAACTGAGTGGTGAAGGCTTTGGTCGAGGCCACGCCAATTTCGCGACCGGCCTGGGTCAGCAGGGTCAGATCGGACTCACGTACCAGTGAGCTGATACCAACGTTGCAGATCGCCAGGCTGGCGAGGAAGCCCAGCTCTTTGGCGTTGCGCAGCGCCGCCAGAGTGTCAGCGGTTTCGCCGGACTGCGAAATGGTCACGAATAGGGTGTCCGGCTGCACGACTACCTTGCGGTAGCGGAATTCGCTGGCGACTTCGACCTGGCACGGAATCCCGGCCAGCTCTTCCAGCCAGTAACGGGCAACCATGCCGGCGTGATAGCTGGTGCCGCAGGCGACGATCTGCACGTTACGGACTTTGGCAAACAGCTCGGCCGCTTGTGGGCCGAAGGCCTGAACCAGCACCTGATTCTGGCTGAGACGGCCTTCCAGAGTGCGCTGCACCACGGACGGTTGCTCATGGATTTCCTTGAGCATGAAGTGGCGGAACGCGCCCTTTTCGGCGGCCTCGGCGCCATCACGGTATTGGACGGCTTCGCGTTCGACCGACTTACCGTTGACGTCCCAGATCTGCACGCTGTCGCGATGGATCTCGGCGATGTCGCCCTCTTCCAGGTACATGAAACGGTCGGTGACCTGACGCAACGCCAACTGATCGGAAGCCAGGAAGTTTTCGCCCAGACCCAGACCAATCACCAGCGGGCTGCCGCTACGTGCCGCCACCAGACGATCAGGTTGATGGGCACTGACTACCGCCAAACCATAAGCGCCGTGCAGCTCTTTAACGGTCGCTTTGAGTGCCACGGTCAAATCACGTAGATCTTTGAGTTTGTGGTTGAGCAGGTGGGCGATGACTTCGGTATCAGTGTCCGAAGTAAACACGTAACCCAGCGCTTTCAATTGCTCGCGCAGGGCTTCATGGTTCTCGATGATGCCGTTGTGCACCACCGCCAAATCACCGGAGAAATGCGGGTGGGCATTGCGCTCGCACGGCGCGCCGTGAGTCGCCCAGCGGGTGTGAGCGATACCAAGACGTCCCATCACCGGCTCACCGGCGAGGGCTTGTTCCAGTTCACTGACCTTGCCCGGGCGGCGAACGCGCTCAAGCTTGCCAGCATTGCTGAAAACCGCCACGCCCGCGCTGTCGTAGCCACGGTATTCCAGGCGCTTGAGGCCTTCGAGCAAAATGGCGGTGATATTCCGTTCAGCGACCGCGCCAACAATTCCACACATGCTATTTCTCCTGGCTGACTGCCGCGCAAATCAAGTTAATGCCGCGGGCCTGAATTTGTTCGCGTGCCTCAAGCGGCAAACGATCATCGGTAATAAGGGTATGGACGCTGCTCCATGGCAGCTCCAGATTAGGAATCTTGCGGCCGATCTTGTCGGCCTCGACCATCACGACCACTTCACGGGCCACTTCCGCCATCACCCGGCTGAGACCGAGCAGTTCGTTGAAGGTCGTGGTGCCACGGATCAGATCAATGCCATCGGCACCAATGAACAGCTGGTCGAAATCATAAGAGCGTAGTACCTGCTCCGCGACCTGCCCCTGGAAAGACTCGGAGTGCGGGTCCCAGGTTCCACCGGTCATCAGCAGCATCGGTTCATGCTCCAACTCGCTCAAGACGTTGGCAACGTGCAGGGAGTTGGTCATCACCACCAGACCTGGTTGTTGGCCGAGCTCCGGGATCATCGCGGCGGTGGTGCTGCCACTGTCGATGATGATCCGCGCATGCTCGCGAATCCGCGTAACGGCGGCGCGAGCGATGGCTTGTTTGAATTTTGAGACGGGCTGGCCGATGTCGCTGACCAACTCTTGCGGCATGGTGATCGCGCCACCGTAGCGGCGCAGCAACAGACCGTTGCTCTCAAGGGCCGCCAGATCCTTGCGAATCGTGACTTCCGAGGTTTCGAAACGTTTGGCCAACTCATCCACACTGACTTCGCCCTGCTCATTGACTAAGGCGAGGATATTGTGGCGACGTTGTGGTGTATTTCGTTTCGACATGGAGTTATAAGTTTCGTTTCGAAAGATAACGAAGGCAATCAAAACCTATTGGAAGAAAATCGTCAAGCAGGCGGAATAAAAAAGATCTGTGGATAAACCAAAAGATCGTCCGAGCGCGGCCCGAACCTCCGGCAGCTCCTACGAGATTTGCGTTCACCCAATATTGTGGACGGACCCAATCCAAGGAGCTCCCGAAGGCTGCGATCTGTTGCGGTATTCAGACCTGTGGATAACTCAGTCCTTCTTGATTTTCACCGGACGCTTCCAACCGTCAACATTGCGCTGACGGCCACGGGCAATCGCTAGTTGTGACTTATCCACATTTTGATTGATAGTCGAGCCGGCAGCGGTCGTTGCACCGTCAGAGATATCCACAGGCGCGACCAACGAATTGTTGGAACCGATGAACACGTCTTCGCCCAACACGGTCATCCACTTGTTGGCGCCATCGTAGTTGCAAGTAATAGTGCCAGCGCCAATATTGGTGCGAGCACCGACTTCAGCATCACCCAGATAGGTCAAATGACCAGCCTTCGCGCCTTCACCCAGATGGGCATTTTTCAGTTCGACAAAGTTACCCACATGGGCGCGGGCTTCCAGCACGGTCCCCGGACGCAGACGAGCAAACGGGCCGGCATCACTGCCCTCACCCATGACGGCACCTTCGATGTGACTGTTAGCTTTGATCACCACGCCTTTGCGCAAAGTGCTGTTTTTGATCACGCAGTTCGGGCCGATGACCACCTCGTCTTCGATGATTACCCGACCTTCGAGAATCACGTTGATGTCGATCAGCACATCACGACCGACACTGACTTCACCCCGCACATCAAAGCGCGCCGGATCACGCAGAGTCACGCCTAGCGCCATCAAACGACGGCCTTCACGCAATTGATAGTGACGCTCCAGCTCAGCGAGCTGCTTACGGTCGTTGGCGCCCTGCACTTCCATGGCGTCATGGGGTTGCTCGGTGGCGACAACCAGACCGTCCTTGACCGCCATCTCGATCACATCCGTCAGGTAGTACTCGCCCTGGACGTTGTTGTTCGACAAGCGGCCCAGCCAATCAGCCAAACGTGCACCAGGCACCACGAGAATCCCGGTGTTGCCTTCACAGATGGCCTTCTCGGCGTCAGTGGCGTCCTTGTGTTCGACGATGGCAGTGACTTTGCCATTGGCATCGCGGACGATCCGGCCGTAACCGGTAGGATCAGCCAGGGTTACGGTCAACAGACCGAGTTGTTCTGGGGTGGCTTTCTTCAGCAGACGCTGAAGCGTTTCAACTTCAATCAGCGGAACATCACCGTAGAGGATCAGTACGTTTTCAGCCGTCAGAAAAGGCAACGCCTGAGCTACGGCGTGGCCCGTGCCGAGTTGCTTGTCCTGCAGGACGAAGTTCAGGTCATCAGCCGCCAGGCGCTCACGCACTGCATCAGCACCATGACCGATCACCACGTGAATGCGCTGTGGATCAAGTTGCCGGGCACTGTGGATAACATGACCGAGCATGGAGTTGCCCGCTACGGGGTGAAGAACCTTCGGCAGCGCCGAACGCATGCGAGTGCCTTGACCGGCGGCGAGGATAACGATTTCGAGAGACATGACTGGCTACCAATCCTGGGTGGTCAGCGGTTGCGACCAAGAAGTGAATTGTGGAAAAAGAAAAAGGGTAGCCGAGGCTACCCTTTTTAATCAATCACACAAAAAGCTGATGGCTTAGCCGCCAAACTTCTTGCGGATCTGCTGGACGGTGCGCAGCTGAGCTGCAGCCTCGGCCAGACGTGCGGCAGCGGAACCGTAGTCGAACTCGGCGCCTCTTTCATGCAAGGCCTTCTCGGCAGCCTTTACGGCTTCCTGAGCGGAGGCTTCGTCCAGGTCGGCAGCACGTTGCACGGTGTCGGCAAGAACCTTGACCATGTTCGGCTGAACCTCGAGGTAACCACCGGAGATGTAAAACACCTCGGTTTCCCCACCCTGCTTGATCAAGCGGATCGGACCTGGCTTGAGTTCAGTAATCAGCGGAGCGTGACCTAGAGCGATACCAAGATCACCCAGGCTGCCGTGCGCGATCACCATCTCGACCAGACCGGAGAAAATTTCTCCTTCCGCGCTGACGATATCGCAATGGACTGTCATAGCCATCTGCTTGCCTCAACCTGATTAGCGCCCGTTGCCAGGCGCCTGGATTACAGTTTTTTGGCTTTCTCGATCGCTTCTTCGATGCCGCCGACCATGTAGAACGCTTGTTCTGGCAGGTGGTCGTAGTCACCGTTGAGGATGCCTTTGAAGCCAGCAATGGTGTCTTTCAGGGAAACGTATTTGCCCGAAGCACCCGTGAAGACTTCAGCCACGAAGAACGGTTGCGACAAGAAGCGCTGGATCTTACGAGCACGGTTTACCAACTGTTTGTCGGCTTCCGAAAGCTCGTCCATACCCAGGATCGCAATGATGTCCTTCAGCTCTTTATAGCGCTGCAACACATACTGTACGCCGCGAGCGGTGTCGTAGTGTTCCTGGCCGATAACCATCGGGTCCAGCTGACGCGAAGTCGAGTCCAGTGGATCGACCGCTGGGTAGATACCCAGGGAAGCGATGTCACGGGACAGTACGACGGTAGCGTCCAAGTGGGCGAAGGTCGTCGCAGGCGACGGGTCAGTCAAGTCATCCGCAGGTACGTATACCGCCTGGATCGAGGTGATCGAACCGTTTTTGGTCGAAGTGATGCGCTCTTGCAGAGTACCCATCTCTTCGGCCAGGGTCGGCTGGTAACCTACTGCAGAAGGCATACGGCCCAGCAGTGCGGATACTTCAGTACCGGCCAGGGTGTAACGGTAGATGTTGTCAACGAACAACAGTACATCGTTACCTTCGTCACGGAACTTCTCGGCCATGGTCAGGCCGGTCAGTGCTACGCGCAGACGGTTACCCGGCGGCTCGTTCATCTGACCGTAAACCAGTGCCACTTTGTCCAGAACGTTGGAGTCCTTCATCTCGTGGTAGAAGTCGTTACCCTCACGGGTACGCTCACCCACACCGGCGAACACGGAATAACCGCTGTGCTCGATGGCGATGTTACGGATCAGTTCCATCATGTTTACGGTTTTGCCTACACCGGCACCACCGAACAGACCGACTTTACCGCCTTTGGCGAACGGGCAAACCAGGTCGATAACCTTGATGCCGGTTTCCAGCAGGTCGTTGCCGCCCGCTTGTTCAGCGAAGGTTGGCGCAGGACGGTGAATGCCCCAGCGCTCTTCGGTGTCGATCGGACCAGCTTCGTCGATCGGGTTACCGAGGACGTCCATGATCCGGCCCAGGGTCGCTTTACCGACTGGTACGGAGATGGCAGCGCCAGAGTCAGTGACTTCCAGACCGCGCTTCAAGCCTTCGGTGGAACCCATCGCAATGGTACGAACCACGCCGTCGCCCAGCTGCTGCTGAACTTCCAGAGTGGTTTCAGCCGCGCTTACAACTTTCAGCGCGTTGTAGATGCTCGGTACGCTGTCGCGTGGAAATTCCACGTCGATCACGGCGCCGATGATTTGAACGATACGTCCGCTACTCATAGCTGGATCCTCTGAATATTTGAACCGTTAAACCGCGGCAGCGCCGCCGACGATTTCCGAGATCTCTTGGGTGATCGCAGCCTGACGCGCCTTGTTGTAGATCAGCTGCAAATCGCTGATCAAATCACCGGCGTTGTCGGTAGCGTTCTTCATCGCGATCATCCGCGCAGCTTGTTCAGCCGCGTTGTTCTCGACCACCGCCTGGTAGACCTGCGACTCCACGTAGCGAACCATCAAGCCGTCAAGCAGCTCTTTGGCGTCCGGTTCGTAGAGATAGTCCCAGTGGTGCTTGAGTTCTTGATCCGGGGTTGCCACCAGTGGAATCAACTGCTCCACGGTAGGCTGTTGCGTCATGGTGTTGATGAACTTGTTGGACACAACGCTCAGACGGTCGATACGGCCGTCCAGGTAGGCATCCAGCATCACCTTGACGCTGCCAATCAGATCATTGATCGATGGCTCTTCACCCAGGTGGCTGATAGCTGCTACGACGTTACCGCCGAAGTTGCGGAAGAAAGCCGCACCCTTGCTACCAACAACACACAGATCGATCTCGACGCCGTTTTCACGGTTTTTCGCCATGTCCTTGACCAAGGCCTTGAACAGGTTGGTGTTCAAGCCACCACACAGACCACGGTCACTGCTCACTACAACATAACCAACGCGCTTGATTTCACGGTCGATCATGAATGGGTGGCGATATTCCGGGTTAGCGTTGGCCAAATGACCAATAACCTGGCGGATGCGCTCCGCATAAGGACGGCTAGCAGCCATGCGCATTTGTGCCTTGCGCATTTTACTGACCGCCACTTTTTCCATGGCGCTGGTAATCTTTTGCGTGCTTTTGATGCTCGCAATCTTACTGCGAATCTCTTTTGCGCCTGCCATGTAACACCTATCAGGTTAGCAAGCGGGAGCCTTGCGGCTCCCGCTGCGGCTTACCAGGTTTGGGTGGCCTTGAACTTCTCGATACCGGCTTTCATGCCAGCGTCGATTTCGTCATTGAAGTCACCCTTCACGTTGATCTTCGCCATCAAATCGGCGTGATCGCGGTTGAAGAAAGCAATCAGCGCTTGTTCGAAGCTGCCGATCTTGGCGATTTCAACGTCAGTCAGGAACCCACGCTCAGCGGCATACAGCGACAGCGCCATGTCAGCGATCGACATTGGTGCGTATTGCTTCTGCTTCATCAGCTCGGTAACGCGCTGACCATGCTCAAGTTGCTTACGGGTCGCTTCGTCCAGGTCAGAAGCGAACTGGGCGAATGCCGCCAGTTCACGGTACTGAGCCAGAGCGGTACGGATACCACCGGAGAGCTTCTTAATGATCTTGGTCTGAGCGGCACCACCCACACGGGATACCGAAACACCGGCGTTCACAGCAGGACGGATCCCGGAGTTGAACATGGCCGATTCCAGGAAGATCTGACCGTCGGTGATGGAAATCACGTTGGTCGGAACGAACGCGGAAACGTCGCCAGCCTGGGTTTCGATGATCGGCAGTGCGGTCAGGGAACCGGTTTTGCCGGTCACTGCGCCGTTGGTGAACTTCTCTACATATTCTTCCGAAACGCGGGATGCGCGCTCCAGCAGACGGGAGTGGAGATAGAACACGTCGCCTGGGTAAGCTTCACGGCCTGGTGGACGGCGCAGCAGCAGGGAAATCTGGCGGTAAGCCACTGCTTGCTTGGACAGATCGTCATAAACGATCAGCGCGTCTTCACCGCGGTCGCGGAAGAATTCACCCATGGTGCAACCGGAGTACGGTGCCAGGAATTGTAGTGCAGCGGATTCGGAAGCACTGGCGGCCACGACGATGGTGTTAGCCAAGGCGCCGTTTTCTTCCAGCTTGCGAACCACGTTGGCGATGGTCGATTGTTTCTGACCGATTGCCACGTAGACGCAGAAGATGCCGCTGTCTTTCTGGTTGATGATCGCGTCGATCGCCAGAGCGGTTTTACCGATCTGACGGTCACCGATGATCAGCTCACGCTGGCCACGGCCGACTGGGATCATGGCATCGACAGCCTTGTAGCCAGTCTGTACAGGCTGGTCTACCGACTTACGCCAGATCACGCCTGGAGCAACTTTCTCGACCGCGTCGGTCTCGGTGTTGTTCAGCGGACCTTTGCCGTCAACTGGGTTACCCAATGCATCGACAACGCGACCCAGCAGTTCCTTACCAACCGGAACTTCGAGGATGCGGCCAGTGCACTTGGCGCTCATGCCTTCAGCCAGAGTCTGGTAAGAGCCCAATACAACGGCGCCTACAGAGTCTTGCTCCAGGTTGAGGGCCATACCGAAGACGCCGCCCGGAAACTCGATCATCTCGCCGTACATGACGTCGGCCAGACCGTGAATCCGCACGATACCGTCAGATACGCTGACGACAGTGCCTTCGTTACGGGCTTGGGAGGTCACATCGAGCTTGTCGATGCGGCCCTTGATAATTTCACTTATTTCGGAAGGATTGAGTTGCTGCATTGCTCTGCTGCCCCTTCAAACTCAAGATTTCAATGCTTCGGCAAGGCTCGCGAGTTTTCCGCGAACCGAGCCATCGATAACCAGGTCGCCGGCGCGAATGATGACACCACCGATAAGGGTGGCATCCTCCGCAACTTGCAGGCGCACTTCCCGGTCGAGTCGTGCACTGAGAACCTTGGCGAGTTTGTCTTGCTGTTCTTGGTTCAATGCAAAAGCACTGATGACTTCCACGTCCACCGATTTCTCTTGTTCGGCCTTGTACAGGTCAAACAGAGCGGCGATCTCCGGCAGAAGCGGGAGACGGTCGTTTTCGGCAACGACGTGAATGAAGTTCTGCACTTTCACATCAAACTTGTCGCCACACACGTCGATAAACGTGGCGGCCTTATCTGCGCTCGTCAGTCGCGGGGCCTTGAGCACGCGCTGCATAGTGTCGTCTTGCGACACTGCTGCAGCCAGGCCGAGCATGGCTGACCAAGAGGCCAGTTGCTGGTGGGCCTGGGCGTGCTCGAAGGCTGCCTTAGCGTAAGGTCGGGCCAACGTGGTCAATTCTGCCATGATCGCCCTCGCTTAAATTTCAGCAGCCAGTTTATTAACCAGCTCCGCGTGCGCGTTTTGATCGATTGTGGCGCCCAGGATCTTCTCTGCGCCATTGACTGCCAGGCTACCCAATCGGGCGCGCAGCGCGTCTTTGACGCCGTTCAGTTCCTGTTCGATCTCGGCCTGAGCCTGCGCCTTCACACGTTCAGCTTCGACGCGAGCCTGATCTCGGGCTTCGTCGACGATCTGAGAGCCGCGTTTCTTGGCTTGCTCAATGATTTCAGCTGCCTGAGCTTTCGCATCGCGCAGTTGTTGACCCGCTTTATCTTGGGCCAACTCCAGGTCGCGAGCTGCTCGGCTGGCAGCGTCCAGTCCATCCGCGATCTTCTTCTGACGTTCGTGCAAAGCCGCGATGACCGGAGGCCACACGAACTTCATGCAAAACAGTACAAAAATGAAGAACGCAACGGACTGGCCAATCAGGGTTGCATTAATATTCACGCCAACACCTCGCTCGTTCGTTGTCCATCACCCAAATCAACTCGAAAAACCGAGTGATTAGTGAGCGAGTTGACCAACGAAGGGGTTCGCGAAGGTGAAGAACAGAGCAATACCAACGCCGATCATGGTTACGGCGTCGAGCAGGCCGGCAACGATGAACATTTTAACTTGCAGCATTGGAACCATTTCTGGTTGACGCGCTGCGCCTTCCAGGAACTTGCCGCCCAACAGGCCGAAACCAATTGCGGTACCCAGTGCGCCCAGGCCGATCAACAGTGCAACAGCGATAGCGGTTAGACCAACTACAGTTTCCATCTTTCCTCCCGACTTTTACGTCGTATGGTTTAGGTTTTTTAGATTAAAGCGGTAAAACAAAATCGTTTGATACATCACGCTTGCAGCACCCTCTCACGTCAGCGAGAGGGTCATCAGACACGCCAGGCGGGTCTTAATGGTTCTCTTCGTGCGCCATCGACAGATAGACGATGCTCAGCATCATGAAGATAAACGCTTGCAGGGTGATGATCAGGATGTGGAATACAGCCCACGCCCATTGCAGCACCACGCCCAGGCCGCTAAGCCAGAGCAGGCCACTGCCGAACATGACAGCGATCAGGATAAACACCAGCTCGCCAGCGTACATGTTGCCGAACAGACGCAGTGCCAGAGAGATCGGTTTGGCGACCAGCGTCACGAATTCAAGCAGGAAGTTCACCGGAATCAGCAGGGCTTGAAGGAAAATATTCTTGCTGCCGAACGGGTGCAGGGTCAGTTCGCCGATAAAACCGCCGATACCCTTGACCTTGATGCTATAGAAAATGATCAACGCGAACACCGACAGGGACATGCCCATAGTCGCGTTCGGGTCAGTGGTCGCAACGGCGCGGAAGACCAGATGCTGGTCCCCGGAAATCATTGCAGCCAGTTTAGGAATCCAGTCGACCGGTACCAGGTCGATAGCGTTCATCAGGAATACCCAGACAAAAATCGTCAGGGCCAATGGCGCGATCAACGGATTACGGCCGTGAAAGGTGTCTTTCACGCTGCCGTCGACGAATTCGATCAGAACTTCAACGAAGTTTTGCAAAGCACCTGGCTGACCGGAAGTCGCCTTCTTCGCCGCCATGCGGAAAATCAGGACGAAAATCAGACCCAAAGCCACAGACCAGCCGAGAGTATCGACGTGGAATGCCCAGAAGCCCATTGCTTTGGCTTCTGCTGCGGTGTGGGCAAAGCCCCAGCCGCCGGTAGGTAGCTGACCGAAAGTCAGGTTCTGCAAGTGGTGCTGGATATAGCCCGAAGCGGTTTCTGCTGCCATGGTTGCCTCAAACGCCCTAAGGTCTCGAAAGTCTTGTTTTCATAAGCAGGGGAGCGAACCAGCTGACCAGTTGGGTCAGCACGAAGACGCCAAATACAGCTAGTGGCGCCAATGGCTTCACACCTGCAAACGTCAGTGCAAACAGCACAGCCGTCAAAATCAGTTTGCCCGCCTCGCCAGCATAAAAAGACCGGACGATGGCTTGAGCTGCTCGGGCGCCGGAAAACCGAAATGCCCTGTGAGCGAAATACACATTGGGCAGCAAGGCTATCAGTCCTCCGCAGAGTCCTGAGTACCCGGCTACGACTCCATGCCAGTACCAGAGCGCCAAAGCGGCCAGTACCAAAACGACAAATTGAGCCAATAACACCGGAAAAACTGCCAGGCGATGGAACGGCAAGCGGTTTGGCGTGCGGCTTTCCATCGTTATTGCTCCCCAAAGATCGGCTGCCATAAGTCAATAACTTGGCATAATTTGTGCCGACAAAATGCGCGCAGAGTATAGGGGCGGTTCTGCCCCTATTCAACTGCCAGGTAGTGATTTCTGACTGCACGCTACATATGGAATTGTTTCAGCGGATGTGTGCGAGAACGCCTTGCAACTCGTCGAGGGAGTTATAGCCAATGACCAACTGTCCTTTGCCCTTCTTTCCGTGGCGGATCTGCACCGCAGAGCCCAGGCGCTCGGCCAGACGCTGCTCGAGACGCGCAATATCCGGGTCAGGTTTTGTAGGTTCAGCTGGCTCTTGTTTGCCACTCAACCACTGGCGAACCAGTGCTTCAGTCTGGCGCACAGTCAGGCCACGTGCGACAACGTGTCGCGCCCCTTCAACCTGTTGATTTTCCGGCAAACCGAGCAATGCACGCGCATGACCCATTTCCAGGTCACCGTGGGACAGCATGGTCTTGATCACTTCAGGCAAAGCAATCAGGCGCAGCAAGTTGGCCACGGTCACGCGGGACTTGCCCACCGCCTCGGCCACTTGTTGCTGAGTCAGCTGGAATTCCTGCTGCAAGCGCTGCAGGGCGACCGCTTCCTCGATAGGGTTGAGGTCTTCGCGCTGGATGTTCTCGATCAGCGCCATGGCGATGGCGGTTTCATCCGGCACATCGCGGACCATCGCCGGGATGGTTTCCTGGCCAGCTTGCTGACTGGCACGCCAGCGGCGTTCGCCAGCAATGATTTCAAAGCGACCGCCACCGATTGGGCGAACCACGATCGGTTGCATCACACCCTGGGCCTTGATCGACTGCGCCAGTTCTTCCAGCGCCTGTGGATCCATGTCCCGACGCGGTTGGTATTTGCCGCGCTGGATCAGGTCCAGCGGCAAATGCTGCAACTCGCGCTGGTCGGCCTGCACCGCTTGTTCTTCAAGCGAAGTGACAGTCGGACCACTCAGCAGTGCATCCAGTCCACGTCCTAGACCTCGTTTCTTGACGGCCATGGGGATTCCTTAAGTTGGCTGGGCTGCAGCGGTGCGTGAGTTGCGACGTTGACGGCGAACCATCTCGCCCGCCAGGGCCAGATAGGCCTGCGCGCCACGGGATTGTTTGTCATACGCCAGTGCCGGCATGCCATAACTCGGGGCTTCGGCCAGGCGGATGTTGCGCGGAATGATCGTGTCATACAACTGATCGCCGAAGTGTTCCTTGAGCTGCGCCGAGACGTCGTTCATCAGGCTCAGGCGCGGGTCGTACATCGTCCGCAACAGGCCTTCGATTTTCAGGTTCGGGTTGAGCAGTTCAGCTATGCGCTTGATGTTATCCACAAGGTCACTCAGCCCTTCCAGGGCAAAGTACTCGCACTGCATCGGGATAATTACCCCATCAGCGGCGACCAATGCGTTCAGCGTCAACATCGACAACGACGGCGGGCAGTCGATCAGAATGTAGTCGTAATTCTCGCGAATCGGCGCCAAGGCGCTGCGCAGACGGCTTTCCTTCATCTGCATTTCCAGCAGAACGACTTCCGCCGCGGTCAGGTCGCGGTTAGCCGGCAACAGCTGGTAACCGCCGTGTTCGGAGAAATGCATGGCCTGGGCCAGATCGCATTCACCGATCAGCAGGTCATAGACCGAGTTTTCCAGGCCGTGTTTATCCACACCGCTACCCATGGTGGCGTTGCCCTGTGGATCGAGATCGATCAACAGCACCCGGCGCTTGGTCGCGACCAGGGATGCTGCGAGGTTGATGCAGGTGGTGGTTTTGCCCACGCCACCTTTCTGGTTCGCTATCGCGAATACCTTAGCCATTCTTGCTTGTGTTCCCAATCATGCCGTGCGGCGCAGTATCAGCAGATGGCGTTGGCCTTGGCAACCGGGTACGGCCAAGGCGTGTTCGCTATCGAGGTGGAAGTCTGCCGGCAATGCTACCAGCTCATCGGCGGGATGAACGCCCTTCATTGCCAGCCAACGGGTATCGCGATCGCCTAGGTGGCGGGTCCAGTTGCTGAAGTTTTCCATGCTGCTGAAGGCCCGGGAGACGATCCCGTTGAATGGCTGTTCAGGCTGGAAGGTTTCGACGCGACTGTGGATAACTTGCAGATTATCCAGTTTGAGTTCGAGTTTGACCTGGGTCAGGAAGCGGGTTTTCTTGCCGTTGCTGTCCAGGCAGGTCACTTGCGACTCCGGAAACAGGATCGCCAATGGAATACCCGGCATGCCACCGCCGCTGCCCACATCCAGCCAACGACCGTTTTCGATGAACGGCATCACGCTCAGGCTGTCGAGCAGATGGCGCGAAACCATTTCGTCAGGGTCGCGCACTGCAGTGAGGTTGTAAGCCTTGTTCCATTTGATCAACAGGGCCAGATAACCCAGCAGCAACTCATGCTGGGCTTCAGTCAGGTTGACACCGAGCTGGCGAGCACCTGTGGATAACTCTTCGGCGTGTTGCGAGGTGACCAACGAACTCAAGCGCTTTGCTCCAACTGACGGCCCGCGCCGCGTTTTTTCAAATGAATCATCAACAGCGAAATCGCTGCCGGGGTGACACCAGGAATACGCGATGCCTGGCCCAGGGTCTCTGGACGAGTTATCCCCAGCTTGCTTTGGATCTCTTTCGACAGACCTGAAATATTTGTGTAATCGATATCCACAGGCAGTTTCGTGTCTTCACTGGCCCGCAGGCGAGCGATTTCGTCTTGCTGACGGTCGATATAGCCCGCGTATTTGGTCTTGATCTCGACCTGTTCGGCAACTTGCGGATCTTCGGCGCCGTCGCCAGTGATCGCAATCAAGCCAGCGTAGTCGATTTCCGGACGCGTCAGCAGGTTCAACAGGTTGTATTCGTGAGTCAGTGGCGTGCCAAATTTTTCGGCAATTGCATCTCCCTGCTCAGTACCTGGGCGAACCCAAGTACTTTTCAGGCGCTGCTCTTCCAGATCAATGCTTTCGCGTTTTTTGCAGAATGCTGCCCAACGAGCGTCATCAACCAAGCCCAGCTCGCGGCCTTTTTCGGTGAGACGCAGGTCGGCGTTGTCTTCACGCAGAATCAGACGGTACTCGGCGCGGGAGGTGAACATCCGGTACGGTTCTTGGGTACCGAGGGTAATCAGGTCGTCAACCAACACCCCGATGTATGCCTCATCCCGGCGCGGGCACCAGCTGTCTTTGCCTTGCGCACGCAGTGCGGCGTTGGCTCCGGCCAGCAAACCTTGGGCACCGGCTTCTTCGTAACCGGTGGTGCCATTGATCTGCCCGGCAAAGAACAAGCCGCCGATCACCTTGGTTTCCAGGCTGTACTTCAAATCGCGCGGGTCGAAGTAATCGTATTCGATGGCATAGCCAGGGCGAACGATATGAGCGTTTTCCATCCCGCGAATCGATTGCACGATCTGTATCTGCACGTCAAACGGCAAGGAAGTAGAGATTCCGTTCGGGTACAACTCGTGGGTCGTCAGGCCTTCGGGTTCGATGAAGACCTGATGGCTTTCCTTGTCGGCAAAGCGATGGATCTTGTCTTCAATCGAAGGGCAATAACGCGGGCCGATACCTTCGATCACCCCGGAATACATCGGCGAACGGTCGAGGTTCGCGGCGATGATTTCGTGGGTTCGGGCGTTGGTATGGGTAATCCAGCAGCTGACTTGCGCCGGGTGCTGTTCTTTCGACCCCATGAACGACATTACTGGAATCGGCGTATCACCTGGTTGCTCGGTCATCACCGAGAAATCCACAGAACGGCCATCGATGCGCGGCGGGGTACCGGTTTTCAGGCGACCGACCCGTAAAGGCAGTTCGCGCAGACGCTGTGCCAAGGCAATCGAAGGTGGATCACCTGCACGGCCGCCGGAATAGTTCTGCATCCCAATGTGGATAAGTCCACCCAAGAAGGTCCCGGTAGTTAATACCACCGAGTCAGCAAGAATTCGCAGACCCATCTGGGTCACAACGCCGCGGACTTGATCTTGTTCAACGATCAGGTCATCGCAGGCTTGTTGAAATATCCACAGGTTGGGCTGGTTCTCGAGAATCTCGCGGACAGCCGCCTTGTATAAAACCCGGTCGGCTTGAGCACGCGTAGCACGCACGGCTGGGCCTTTGCGGCTGTTCAATACGCGAAATTGAATACCACCTTTATCGGTAGCCATGGCCATCGCGCCGCCGAGAGCATCGATCTCTTTGACCAAATGGCTTTTACCAATGCCGCCAATCGCGGGGTTGCAGCTCATTTGCCCGAGGGTTTCCACGTTATGCGTAAGCAGCAGGGTTTTTGCCCCCATGCGTGCAGACGCAAGTGCAGCCTCGGTACCGGCATGACCGCCGCCGATGACGATCACTTCAAAACGGGAAGGGAAATCCACCACGCACCTCGTGCCTGCTTCTATGGGTTATTCGGATAGACCGGCAAGTATAGGGACTTCGCCCTTCTTAAAGAACCCTTTGCACAAAATTTAACCAGCTGTGGATGAATCACAGATAATAGAAATTAAAAGAGAGAGATTTATTAAATCTTTGTTTTTATGTTTATTTCTACTGAGCCTGTTTTCTGTGGATAGATTCATACAGGCCTTTATTTTCAATATGTACAGAGGTTTAAAAGTCTGTGGTTAGGTGGCAATGAGGCCATTGGATAACCGGTGTAAGCCTGTGGGTAAAAGTGATGGTTGTCCACAGGCAGGGTTTTCCTCAGTTTTCAGGCCCTGTTATCAACTGGGCCTAAGGGCAGTTATTCACAGGGCTTAATCCACAGAAAATAGGTTATCAAGGCAAATAGCGTCCACGAAAAAGCCGCCGAAGCAGATGAATTCCGCTCAGCAGTTCAGGAAGACGTTAGAAATGATGATGACAGACAGGCGCGAATGGCCTGTCTGTGGAGAAAAGAAGGGTTATTTGCCGATACAGAAGCTGGAAAAGATACGGCCAAGCAGATCATCGGAACTGAATGCACCGGTAATCTCGCCCAATGACTGCTGCGCCTGACGCAAATCTTCGGCTAGCAGCTCACCAGCGCCGGCAAGGGTCAATTGCGCACGACCGTGCTCGAGTGAAGTACTCGCATGGCGCAAGGCTTCCAGGTGTCGCCGGCGAGCACTGAAGCTGCTTTCCGAGGTCTGCTCATAGCCCATGCAGGCTTTGAGGTGATCACGCAGCAACTCCAGGCCTTCGCCAGCGGACCTGGCGCTCAGACTGATAGTCACGTGGCCATCCTCACTGACATCCAGCGCGATCGCTTCACCCGTCAGATCAGCCTTATTGCGGATCAAGGTCACTTTTGCCGGATCCGGGCGGTTCTCCAGGAACTCCGGCCACAGCGAAAACGGATCAAGGGCTTCAGGGGCCGTAGCATCGACCACCAGCAAGATGCGATCAGCTTCACCAATAGCCTTGAGCGCTCGCTCGACGCCAATCTTTTCGACCTGGTCATCGGTGTCGCGCAACCCTGCCGTGTCGACCACATGCAACGGCATGCCATCGATGTGGATATGTTCGCGAAGGATATCCCGGGTGGTCCCGGCAATTTCTGTGACGATTGCCGCTTCTCGTCCAGCCAGCGCATTGAGCAGGCTGGATTTGCCGGCATTTGGCCGACCGGCGATCACGACCGTCATGCCATCACGCAGCAACGCGCCCTGCCCGGCTTCACGCAGCACGGAGGATAACTCGTCACGCACGGTATCAAGCATCTTCAACACATGGCCATCGGCAAGGAAGTCGATTTCCTCCTCCGGAAAGTCGATCGCTGCTTCGACGTAGATACGCAGGCTGATCAGCTGTTCGGTGAGGTTATGCACACGCTGTGAAAACGCCCCTTGTAACGATCGCAATGCATTGCGCGCGGCCTGTGTAGAACTGGCCTCAATCAGGTCAGCGATGGCTTCAGCCTGGGCCAGGTCGAGTTTATCGTTGAGAAACGCTCGCTCGCTGAATTCCCCCGGACGCGCCAGGCGACAGCCCAATTGCAGACAGCGCTGCAGCAACATGTCGAGCACGATAGGCCCGCCGTGGCCCTGAAGTTCGAGCACGTCTTCGCCAGTAAATGAATTCGGACCCGGGAAATACAGGGCAATCCCTTCATCGAGGACTTCATCCTGCTCACTAAAGAACGGACCGTAGTGGGCAAAACGCGGCTTCAGTTCACGGCCGCTGAAAGCCTTCGCAGCGATGCTTGCCAGCGGGCCGGAGATACGGACGATGCCCACACCGCCACGGCCCTGAGCGGTAGCGACGGCGGCGATGGTTTCACGAGGGACGCTCATAACCCAATATCCAGACAAAAGTGACAGATAGCAAAACGCCCCACTAGGGGGCGTTTTGAGTGGTTATCAACAGAGTAAGTTACGCAGCGGCTTTTTTGGTAGCTGCTTCGATCTTACGTGTGATGTACCACTGTTGTGTGATCGACAGGCAGTTGTTGACCACCCAGTACAGCACCAGACCAGCCGGGAACCACAGGAAGAAGAAGGTGAAGATGATAGGCATCAACTTCATCACCTTGGCCTGCATCGGATCCGGAGGAGTCGGGTTCAACTGCTGCTGGATGAACATGGTTGCGCCCATGATGATCGGCAGAATGAAGAACGGATCCTTGATCGACAGGTCAGTAATCCACAGCATGAAGGGTGCCTGACGCATTTCCACGCTTTCCAGGAGAACCCAGTACAGCGAGAGGAAAACGGGCATTTGCACAAGAATCGGCAAGCATCCGCCCAGCGGGTTGATCTTCTCTTTCTTGTACAACTCCATCATCGACTGCGACATTTTCTGCCGGTCATCGCCATGTTGCTCTTTCAGAGCCGCCAATTTTGGCGCTACTGCACGCATGCGTGCCATGGATTTGTAACTGGCTGCCGACAGCGGGAAGAAGAGCCCTTTGATCAGCATGGTCAGGAAGATGATCGACCAGCCCCAGTTACCGACCAGCGCGTGGATATGTTGCAGCAACCAGAAGATTGGCTGGGCAATGAACCACAGAATGCCGTAGTCGACAGTCAGTTCCAGACCTGGGGACAACTCTTTCAGTACTGCCTGGCTTTTCGGACCCGCGTAAAGCGTAGCGGTTGTTTCAGCCTTGGCACCTGGCGCAACGGTCAACGCCGGGCCAGTGAAACCAATGATGTAGTTACCTTTGCTGTCTTTACGGGTCTGGACGATGTTGTTTTCGCCTTTCGCCGGAATCCACGCGGTCACGAAGTAGTGTTGCAACCAGGCAACCCAACCACCTTGAACGGTTTCTTTCAGCGAGCCCTTGTCCATGTCCTTCATCGACACTTTTTTGTACGGCTCGGAACTTGTCCACAGGGCTGCGCCTAGGTAAGTCGCGGTGCCAGTAGCAGTGCTGGAAGAAGGATCGGTGCTGTTGTCACGCTTCAATTGCGCGAACATTGCACCGGACCAAGGCTGAGCGCTTTGGTTGTCGATGATGTACGAAACGGCTACATCGTACAGACCGCGCTTCAAGGTGAAGCGCTTGATGTAATTGACGCCGCCAGCACTGTACTTCAGGTCGACGACCAGTTGGTCCTGACCGTCGGCCAGTTGATAAGTCTTCTTCTCGGACGAGAACACCGGACGTCCCGATGGACTGGCATCCGGACCGTTGGTGCCGATCAGGCCGCTTTGTGCCAGATAGGTCCGCTCGCCGCCGTTATCGAACAGCTGGAACGGAATTTCCGGGTGATCCTGACGACGTGGATACAGTGGCAGCGTCAGCTGGGCGATATCACCACCTTGTGGATCGATAGCCAGGTTGAGCACATCCGTTTTGATCTGGATGAGGTCTTTGTTTGCAGCCACCGGAGTTTCGGCGGGTGCACTGGTATCGCTTGCCGCGCGTGGAATGTCGTCACTAACAGAAGCGTTATTGCCAGTCGCCGTTTCCGGTAGGCCCGGAGCGGTAGTGCTGGCGGCAACATTCTGAGTCGGCAGGGCAGCCTGGCCATAGTCCTGGTTCCATTTAAGAACCATAACGTAGGACACGATTGCCAGGGCGACGATCAGGATCGTGCGTTTAATATCCATGATTACTCGGCCATCGAAGAAGAACGGGAGGTAGGGATAGATGGAACCGGGTCATAACCACCGGGATTCCACGGATGACAGCGACCTAAACGACGAAAGGCCAGCCAGCCACCGCGCAGAAGGCCATGATTTTCTATGGCTTCATACGCGTAGCAGGAACAACTGGGGTAGAAACGACAGTGACTGGCCATCAGGGGACTAATGGCATAGCGATAAAACTGGATCGGAACGAGTGCCAGTTTACGCATCGGGACTGTCTACCCCTACAGTTTCGGTTTTGACTGCTGGTACTGGCGTGCTGCGTGCCAGACGCTTCCAGAGTTTGCCGAAATGCTGAATCAATTCGGGGTTTTCTACGTCACCCAAACCTTTGCGCGCGACGATAACGATGTCCCAACCGACCAGAGAATCCTGGTGGAGGCGAAACGATTCACGCATCAGACGTTTGAGGCGATTGCGCTCAACGGAGAGCTTTACGCTCTTTTTCCCGATCACTAACCCCAAACGGGGATGATCAAGATCGTTGTTTCGCGCAAGGAGCAGGAGATTTTTCCCCGGAACCTTGCCGGTGGGGGAGTCAAAGACTGCCTTGAAATGCCGGGGTGTAAGCAGACGCTTTTCCCGACTGAAGTCCTGACTCACCACCAGTACCGGATTATCAAACTGCCAGACGCGCACGACCTTTGGCGCGGCGACGCGACAGGACTGCACGGCCGTTTTTGGTAGCCATGCGAGCACGGAAGCCGTGAGTACGGGCGCGTTTGATGGTGCTTGGTTGGAAAGTACGTTTCATGTCGTGTTACCTGGTTCGTCCACAACGGGCCGGAATGGCCCCCGTTTTAAGAGACCGGCGATTCTAGAGAAAGCAAGCCTCTAGGTCAATTTCCAACCAGCTTTTCCTTCAATTAGATATCTGAGGGGTTCTGCTGTCTGACAGAGGACGACTAGATATAAAAATAAAGAAGGGAATTATTTAAAGCTCTTCTGTAAAGCTTATAAAAGCTAGGGGCGCGATCTTCTGTGGATAAGTACCTTTAGCCCTTATACACCGTGATGTACAGAGAATGACAACCATGGTGAGAAACGGTGTTCTGCCTGTGCTGTGCTATCGGATAAGCTGTGTGTGGAATGCCATGTTATCCACAGGCAGGTTATCCACCGAGTTTACCCCCCACTTGTACAACGAGCTTAGGCAGGCTTATCCACAGAGCTTATGCACATACCATTGGTCGTGTTTTTTTAGGTTAAGGCGTTGATTCTTCGTGCCCTGTCAGCAACCTACATGTGGATAAGTGTGCGGCTGGCCGCTACAATGGCGGCTGTTTTTGCCTCACCGGCTTTCAACTTAGGGGATATCCGTGTCAGTGGAACTTTGGCAGCAGTGCGTGGAGCTTCTGCGCGATGAGCTGCCTGCCCAGCAATTCAACACTTGGATCCGTCCACTACAGGTCGAAGCCGAAGGCGACGAGTTGCGTGTCTACGCACCCAATCGTTTTGTTCTCGATTGGGTTAACGAAAAGTATCTGGGCCGCGTGCTCGAACTACTTGATGAGCATGGCAATGGCCCGGCGCCTGCGCTTTCCTTATTAATAGGTAGCAAACGCAGCTCGGCACCTCGTGCTGCGCCTAACGCACCTTTGGCTGCTGCGGCTTCTCAAGCCCAGGCTGCGTCGACACCTGTGGCCAATGCCCCAGCGCCGACTGCACAAGCCAAACGGACTACGCAAAAGGTTGCCCAGGTCAGTGAAGAACCTTCTCGCGACAGCTTCGACCCAATGGCCGGCGCCAGCTCGCAACAAGCTCCGGTACGCTCCGAGCAGCGCACCGTGCAGGTTGAAGGCGCGCTAAAGCACACCAGTTACCTGAACCGCACCTTCACCTTCGAGAACTTCGTCGAAGGTAAGTCCAACCAATTGGCTCGGGCTGCCGCCTGGCAGGTCGCGGACAATCCAAAGCACGGCTACAACCCGCTCTTCCTTTATGGTGGGGTTGGTCTGGGTAAAACTCACTTGATGCACGCTGTGGGTAACCATCTATTAAAGAAGAACCCGAATGCCAAGGTCGTGTACCTGCATTCCGAGCGCTTTGTCGCGGACATGGTCAAAGCGTTGCAACTCAATGCGATCAATGAGTTCAAGCGCTTCTACCGTTCGGTCGATGCGCTGCTGATCGATGACATCCAGTTCTTCGCCCGTAAGGAACGTTCCCAGGAAGAGTTCTTCCATACGTTCAACGCGCTGCTTGAAGGTGGCCAGCAGGTCATTCTTACCAGTGACCGTTACCCTAAAGAAATTGAAGGTCTTGAAGAGCGCTTGAAGTCGCGCTTCGGCTGGGGTTTGACGGTTGCCGTGGAACCGCCGGAACTGGAAACCCGCGTTGCGATCTTGATGAAGAAAGCAGATCAGGCAAAAGTTGATCTGCCTCATGACGCTGCGTTCTTTATTGCCCAGCGTATTCGCTCCAACGTACGTGAGTTGGAGGGTGCACTTAAACGTGTTATCGCCCACTCACACTTCATGGGCCGCGACATCACCATCGAGTTGATTCGCGAATCCCTGAAAGACCTGCTGGCGTTGCAAGACAAGCTTGTATCTGTGGATAACATTCAGCGCACTGTCGCCGAGTACTACAAGATCAAGATTTCCGACCTGCTGTCCAAGCGTCGTTCACGCTCGGTCGCACGTCCACGTCAGGTAGCGATGGCATTGTCCAAAGAGCTGACCAATCACAGTCTGCCGGAAATCGGCGATGTGTTCGGTGGCCGAGATCACACCACGGTCTTGCACGCATGCCGCAAGATCAACGAGCTCAAGGAATCCGACGCGGACATCCGCGAGGACTACAAGAACCTGCTGCGTACACTGACCACTTGATGAACACCAGCGCAGCTTATTAAGGCAAGGGACTAGACCATGCATTTCACCATTCAACGCGAAGCCCTGTTGAAACCCCTGCAACTGGTCGCAGGCGTCGTTGAGCGCCGACAGACCTTGCCGGTGCTTTCCAACGTGCTGTTGGTTGTCGAAGGCCAGCAATTGTCGCTGACCGGTACTGACCTGGAAGTCGAGCTGGTCGGTCGCGTGCAACTTGAAGAGCCTGCGGAGCCTGGCGAAATCACCGTTCCGGCGCGCAAGCTGATGGACATCTGCAAGAGCCTGCCAAACGACGCCTTGATCGATATCAAGGTCGACGAGCAGAAGCTTGTAGTGAAAGCCGGCCGTAGCCGTTTCACCCTGTCCACCTTGCCGGCCAATGACTTTCCAACTGTCGAGGAAGGCCCGGGTTCGCTGACCTGCACGCTAGCGCAAAGCAAACTGCGTCGTTTGATTGAACGTACCAGCTTCGCCATGGCTCAGCAGGACGTGCGCTACTACCTCAACGGTATGCTGCTCGAAGTGTCTGCCGGCATCATCCGCGCTGTGGCCACCGACGGTCACCGTCTGGCTATGTGCTCGATGCAAGCCGATATCGGTCAGCCGGATCGCCATCAGGTCATCGTGCCACGCAAAGGTATTCTGGAACTGGCCCGCTTGCTGACAGAACCGGATGGTCAGGTAAGCATTGTTTTGGGTCAGCATCACATCCGTGCAACCACCGGTGAGTTCACCTTCACTTCCAAGCTGGTTGACGGCAAGTTCCCGGACTACGAGCGAGTTCTGCCTAAAGGCGGCGACAAGCTGGTACTGGGAGATCGTCAGGCGCTGCGTGAAGCATTCAGCCGTACCGCGATTCTCTCCAATGAGAAGTACCGTGGTATTCGTCTGCAGTTGGCCAACGGCCTGTTAAAGATCCAGGCGAATAACCCGGAGCAGGAAGAAGCCGAAGAAGAAGTCGGCGTGGAATACAACGGCGGCTCGCTGGAGATCGGCTTCAACGTGAGCTACCTGCTCGACGTGTTGGGCGTGATGACTACTGAACAAGTACGCTTGATTCTGTCCGACTCCAATAGCAGTGCGTTGGTGCAAGAATCCGATAACGACGATTCGGCTTACGTTGTTATGCCGATGCGCCTGTAATCATGTTCAGCGCAAGCTAGATGTCCCTCAGTCGCGTCTCGGTCACTGCGGTGCGCAATTTGCACCCAGTGACTATCTCCCCTTCCCCCCGCATTAACATCCTTTACGGCGCCAACGGCAGCGGCAAAACCAGTGTTCTGGAAGCCATTCACCTGCTGGGGCTTGCCCGTTCGTTTCGCAGTGCTCGTCTGTTACCGGTTATTCAATACGAGCAATTGGCGTGCACCGTGTTTGGCCAGGTTGAATTGGCAGAGGGTGGTCATAGCAGTCTGGGGATTTCTCGAGACCGCCAAGGGGAGTTTCAAATTCGTATCGACGGGCAGAACGCCCGCAGCGCCGCGCAGCTGGCTGAAATACTGCCACTGCAATTGATCAACCCGGACAGCTTTCGGCTGTTGGAAGGCGCTCCAAAAATCCGCCGACAGTTTCTGGACTGGGGTGTGTTCCACGTGGAACCACGTTTCATGTCCACCTGGCAGCGGCTGCAGAAGGCCCTTCGGCAGCGAAACTCATGGCTGCGGCATGGTACACTTGACGCCGTTTCACAAGCGGTTTGGGACAGGGAACTGTGCCAAGCCAGCGCTGAAATTGATGAATACCGCCGCGCTTACATCAAAGCCTTGAAACCAGTCTTTGAACAGACCTTGAGCGAACTGGTTGAGCTCGAGGGCTTAACGCTTAGCTATTACCGTGGCTGGGATAAGGAGCGAGAGCTGAGTGCAGTGCTCGCTACATCCCTTCACCGGGATCAGCAAATGGGACACACCCAGGCCGGACCACAACGCGCTGATTTGCGTCTTAGATTGGGCGCACATAACGCCGCGGACATATTGTCCCGCGGTCAGCAGAAGTTGGTGGTCTGTGCGTTGCGGATTGCCCAAGGGCATTTGGTCAGCCAAGCCCGGCGTGGCCAGTGTATTTATCTTGTGGATGATTTGCCGTCCGAACTGGACGAGCAGCACCGCCGCGCACTTTGCCGCTTGTTGGAAGACTTACGCTGCCAGGTGTTCATCACCTGTGTAGACCACGAATTATTGAGGGAAGGCTGGCAGACGGAAACGCCAGTCGCCCTGTTCCACGTGGAACAGGGCCGTATCACCCAGACCCACGACCATCGGGAGTGAAGGCATGAGCGAAGAACATACGTACGACTCAACCAGCATTAAAGTGCTGAAAGGCCTAGATGCCGTACGCAAACGTCCCGGTATGTACATTGGTGACACCGACGATGGCAGCGGTCTGCACCACATGGTGTTCGAGGTGGTCGATAACTCGATCGACGAAGCTTTGGCCGGCCATTGCGACGACATCAGTATCATTATCCACCCGGATGAATCCATCACCGTACGCGACAACGGTCGCGGTATTCCGGTAGACGTGCATAAAGAAGAAGGCGTTTCGGCAGCCGAGGTCATCATGACCGTGCTGCACGCTGGCGGTAAGTTCGATGACAACTCCTACAAAGTATCCGGTGGCTTGCACGGTGTAGGCGTGTCAGTAGTGAACGCTCTTTCCGAGTTGCTGGTGCTGACAGTTCGTCGCAGCGGCAAGATCTGGGAACAGACCTACGTCCACGGTGTTCCTCAAGAACCGATGAAAATCGTCGGTGAGACTGAATCTACCGGCACGCAGATTCACTTTAAACCTTCTGACCTGACCTTCAAGAATATCCACTTCAGCTGGGATATCCTGGCCAAGCGGATTCGTGAATTGTCCTTCCTCAACTCCGGTGTTGGTATCGTCCTCAAGGACGAGCGCAGCGGTAAGGAAGAGCTGTTCAAGTACGAAGGTGGTCTGCGCGCGTTCGTTGAATATCTGAACACCAACAAGACTCCGGTCAACCAGGTGTTCCACTTCAACATCCAGCGTGAAGATGGCATCGGCGTAGAAGTCGCCCTGCAGTGGAACGACAGCTTCAACGAGAACCTGTTGTGCTTCACCAACAACATTCCGCAGCGTGATGGCGGTACTCACCTGGTGGGCTTCCGTTCGGCACTGACGCGTAACCTGAACACCTACATCGAAGCGGAAGGTCTGGCGAAGAAGCACAAAGTCGCGACTACCGGTGACGATGCCCGTGAAGGGTTGACTGCGATTATTTCGGTCAAGGTGCCGGATCCGAAGTTCAGCTCCCAGACCAAAGACAAGCTGGTTTCTTCTGAAGTGAAGACTGCTGTCGAACAGGAAATGGGTAAGCACTTCTCCGACTTCCTGCTGGAAAACCCTAACGAAGCCAAACTGGTTGTCGGCAAGATGATCGACGCTGCACGCGCTCGTGAAGCAGCGCGTAAAGCCCGTGAAATGACCCGTCGTAAAGGCGCGCTGGATATTGCCGGTCTGCCGGGCAAACTGGCTGACTGCCAAGAGAAAGACCCTGCCCTCTCCGAACTGTACCTGGTGGAAGGTGACTCTGCTGGCGGTTCCGCCAAGCAGGGACGTAACCGCAAGACTCAAGCGATTCTGCCTCTGAAAGGTAAAATCCTCAACGTTGAGAAAGCCCGCTTCGACAAGATGATCTCCTCGCAAGAGGTCGGCACCTTGATCACTGCGCTGGGCTGCGGTATCGGTCGCGACGAGTACAACATCGAGAAGCTGCGTTATCACAACATCATCATCATGACCGATGCTGACGTCGACGGTTCGCACATCCGTACGTTGCTGCTGACCTTCTTCTTCCGTCAGTTGCCTGAGCTGATCGAGCGTGGCTACATCTACATCGCTCAGCCACCGCTGTACAAAGTGAAGAAAGGCAAGCAAGAGCAATACATCAAAGACGACGACGCCATGGAAGAGTACATGACGCAGTCGGCCCTTGAAGATGCGAGCCTGCACCTGAACGAAGAAGCTCCGGGTATTTCCGGTGAAGCGCTTGAGCGTCTGGTGAATGACTTCCGCATGGTGATGAAGACTCTCAAGCGTTTGTCGCGCCTGTATCCACAGGAACTGACCGAGCACTTCATCTACCTGCCTGCCGTCAGCATGGAGCAGCTGTCCGATCACGCAGCGATGCAGGATTGGCTGGCCCAGTATGAAGTTCGTCTGCGTACCGTGGAGAAATCCGGCCTGGTCTACAAAGCCAGCCTGCGTGAAGACCGCGAACGTAACGTCTGGCTGCCAGAGGTCGAACTGATCTCCCACGGTCTGTCGAACTACATCACCTTCAACCGCGACTTCTTCGGCAGCAATGATTACAAGACAGTCGTTACTCTTGGCGCTCAATTGAGCACCTTGCTGGACGAAGGTGCTTATATTCAACGCGGCGAGCGCAAGAAAGCCGTCACCGAGTTCAAGGAAGCGTTGGACTGGTTGATGGCCGAGAGCACCAAGCGTCACACCATCCAGCGCTACAAAGGTCTCGGTGAGATGAACCCGGACCAACTGTGGGAAACCACCATGGACCCAAGCGTGCGCCGGATGCTGAAAGTGACGATCGAAGATGCCATCGGTGCGGACCAGATCTTCAACACCCTGATGGGTGATGCGGTCGAGCCACGTCGTGAGTTCATCGAAGCTAACGCTTTGGCAGTGTCCAACCTGGACTTCTGATCAGATTGCGATGGGCACATTAAAAGTCGCAAATGTGCGAGTTGTTGTCGCGACAAAGACTAACTACCCCAGCCTAGCGCTGGGGTTTTCGTTACAGGGTCACTGGGTTCTTGCTCGAAAAAATGGCCTAATGTGATGGCCTGTCTACGGTGAGTGATTGTTTAGGCTGTGTCAGAGTAAATGTCGTGAGACGAGCTTCAGCCTATGGAAGGAACCCTTGTTTCACGATTGAGGTACGAGGAGAGATTTTGCATGCGTCTGAAAACTGTCACCTTAAAAAACTTTCGATGCTTTGAAAGTTTGCAGCTGGATTTACACCCTAGACTAACTGTTTTAGTTGGTAAAAACGGCGGAGGAAAAACAGCAATTCTCGATGCAATAGCTGTAGGACTTACACCAGTGCTGCGCTATCTGTCTTCAGCCAACCAGCGCCTCACCGGAACCGGTATCAAGGATACTGATTTCAGTATTGAGGCATGGGACTCACGCGCAGGCAAAGAGCGCTGGGGAGCAAGCGACTATGCGCAGGTAATGGTCGAAACCACATCCGGTTTGAAATGGGACACTTGGCGTCCATCATCGGCAGGTAAAGAGCCTGAAGCGAAGATTGGCGAAAGCGAACTTTCTAAAGCTATGGCTGCAGTCTCCGACAGCTTCAAAACCGAAACCCCTGAGCTGTTGCCTGTATTTGCCTACTACGGCGCGCAACGTGGGTACATTGAAATTCCTGAACGGCTCCGACCGAGCAAGCAGAACTACGGCCATCCAACATCAGCTCTTTACGATGCACTCGATTCTCACAGTGATTTCCGTGAAATGCTCATGTGGTTTGACCTGGAAGAATCTTCAGAGCTTAGAGCCAATAAAGGAAACCGAGGAGAGGACTTCGAAGAAAGCGTCGCACTCGCTTCCGTGCGCACCGCTATAAATCAGGTTCTAGGTGGCGATTTCAGTAATCCGCGATTTAATAAAATTCATAAGTTCATTGTGGATGCTGCGGAAGGTCCATCCCCGCTGCAAGTTTTACAGCTGAGCCAAGGCTACAAAAGTATGCTGGCATTGGCTATGGATTTTGCTCGCCGCATGGCGATAGCAAACAGTCATTTGGACGCAATTCTCGACCTGAAAACAGGGCAGACTTTAGAACCATTCAGTTCCATTTTTAGTGAGCTGGAAAAGATAGATCCGGATTGGGTGACGAACGACTTGATGCAAGGCATCATTTCTGGATTTGATGTCCCGACATTGGTCGCACCTGGAATTATGTTGATTGATGAAATAGACCTCCATCTACACCCGGAATGGCAGCAGCGGGTATTGAGCGACCTGATGAGGGCTTTTCCTACAACTCAGTTCATAGTCACCACGCACAGCCCGCAGGTACTGTCTACGGCACCTTCGGAATGTATACGTATCTTGGCGGATAGAGAAGTTTTTGCGGCTCCTCCAGGTACTGAAGGAGCTGAGCCCGAGCGGTTGCTCAAACAAGTGCTGGGATTGAAGGAAGTTCGGCCACCTAACAAAGCTACCCAAGATCTAAAGGAATATATTGCTCTGGTCGAAGACGACCAATGGGCAAGTCCCCGGGCTCTAGAGTTACGCAAGCTGCTGGATGATCGTTATCAGGGGAACGAGCCAGGGTTATTGGAGGCTGACCTACTAATTGAAAACCGCAAGTGGGAGCTTGGAGGGTGAAGCGGGTTGTCAGACAGAGTGAGCCAGAACTCTTAAAGAATTACGCTATTGCCTTCCCCAATAGCACTTGGCAAGAAATGAGGAGTGATGCTCATTTTAACGGCCCCGAAGCCTATGATGCATGTCGAGCACAAATAATTTCTGATCAAGGTGGAATCTGCGCCTTCTGCGAAATTGATATTCGAGATAATGATCCGTTGAAATGTCGGATTGAACATTTTCACCCAAAATCAGATGTAACTCCGGCTCACAATTGGGCATTAGACTGGAGCAATATGCTGGGTGTATGTGCGGGCGGTTCATATGCCTACACAAGTGCACCCTGGTATTTACCCCCCATACGTGAAAACCTCAGCTGTGACTCCCATAAAGATCAGATGATTCAGTCAGGAAAGCTTTTGGAAAAGTGCGAGGGCTGGATACTCAATCCTGCGCAGATCCAAGCCCTCCCTACCCTATTCCGAATTGAGAAAAGCACTGGGAAGTTGTGGCCGAACCTCCAAGCTTGCGATCGGGGCGTGGAGGGTCTAGCTAATCATCATCCAGACCTGCATACCTTGGTGAAGCACACCATAGAAATGCTCAACTTGAACTGCGACCGCCTTAACCAAGCAAGGCTTGCTGTAGTACATGACATAGAGCGCAATAAAAAGAAGCAGCGGCTGGCAGGACATTCTCCAGAGCAAGGACTACATAACCTCGTGCTCTACTACATGCGTCGCCATTGGCCGGGATTTTTTACCACCATTTTTTTATGTCTTGGAAACGCGGCTGAGGCCCATCTGACGGAAATGAATTATCAGGGTTGAAAGGGCAAGCGCCGATAGTGTGAGCTGTTGTTGAGCGTTCCATGGCGTTGTGCAGATAGGCACCCAGTCTCTTGATACAGGCATCAACTGGTAAACTGAAATACTTGTTTGCCTGCGGGCGCTAATGAGGCCCTATGAGAGACATTGACCTGCTGGAGAATCTGCGGGCTGAGAACGCCCGGCTGGTTGCGCTGCTGGAAGCCAACGCTATCGATTGGCGTCCAGCTGCTGAGCCGATCAAAATGCCAATTCCGTTGGCTGAGCTATCAGTACAGCACCTAGGCACCGATGCCAAACTTGCGCTTTTTCGACGGTTATTTCGGGGGCGGAGTGACGTGTACCCGATCCGCTGGGAGAGTAAGGGCGGTAAGTCTGGTTACTCGCCTGCCTGTGCCAACGAGTGGCGAATCGGCATATGCGAGAAGCCTCGCATTAAATGCGGTGATTGCACTCATCGCCAACTGATTCCGCTGACCGACCAAGTGCTTTATCGACATCTCGCGGGAGAGATTGTCATTGGCGTATACCCCTTGCTGCCTGACGACACTTGCTACTTTCTCGCGGTGGATTTTGACGAGGCGGAGTGGCGGGAAGACGCCCGAGCTTTTGTTCAGTCATGTCACAAATTGAGTGTGCCGGTAGCATTGGAGATTTCACGGTCGGGTAACGGAGCACATGCATGGATTTTCTTCGAGAGGAATGTCCCTGCTTATGATGCGCGTCGTCTCGGGACGGCAATCATCAGTCATACCTGTGCACGTACCCGCCAGTTGAAGCTCAGCTCTTATGATCGACTCTTTCCGAACCAGGATCGAATGCCTAAAGGCGGTTTTGGCAACCTGATTGCGCTGCCTTTGCAGAAAAGAGTCCGCGCTCAAAATAACAGCGTCTTTGTGGATGACTCACTCGAACCTTACATCGACCAATGGGCGTTTCTGGCCACCATTCAACCGATGTCTACGGACGATATTGAGCCGGCTATAGTGCGAGCTACCGGTAACCGTCATCCACTGGACGTCACCTTCGTTGCCGAAGAAGATCAGCAGGAACCATGGAAACTCCAAGAGCCGAAACAACAGAGGTTAGCCTGTCCCCTGCCTGAGTCTGTGAACATTACTCTGGCTAATCTGGTTTATTTCGACAAATCGGAATTGCCACAACCACTGGCCAACAAGCTAATCAGGCTAGCGGCATTTCAGAACCCTGAATTCTATAAAGCGCAGGCAATGCGCCTGCCCGTCTGGAACAAGCCTCGCATCATTGGTTGTGCGGAAAATTTCCCCAAACACATTGCGCTGCCTCGCGGATGTCTTGATGCCGCCCTAGAGCTTCTGAGCGATAACGGTATTGCCGCTGTCCTCCAGGATGAACGTTTTGGGGGTGAACCCATTGATGTCAGTTTTGCTGGCACTTTGCGTCAGGATCAAGAGGCAGCTCTAGCCGCAATACTTAAACACGACGCCGGCATACTGTGTGCACCCACGGCGTTTGGTAAAACCGTAACGGCTGCCGCGCTGATTGCTCGGCGTGGCGTGAATACTTTAGTGCTGGTGCACCGCACCGAGTTACTACGACAGTGGCAGGAACGTTTGCAGGTTTTTCTTGATGCCGATAAAGGCGTTGTTGGCACCATAGGCGGAGGGAAAGCCAAACCGACTGGGATCATTGATATTGCCGTAATGCAGTCGATGTCGCGGCAGGGTGAAGTCAGCGAGAAAGTAAAAAACTACGGACAAATCATCGTTGACGAGTGTCATCACCTTTCGGCGTTTTCGTTCGAAGCGATACTGAAGAGTGCGAGTGCTAAGTACGTGCTCGGCCTGACCGCGACGCCGGTGCGTCGTGATGGACAGCAACCCATCATCTTTATGCAGTGTGGGCCAATTCGGCACACCGCAGCGAGACCGGACAGCGCACCAGATGATCTGATGATAATGCCTCGACTGTTGCCGAGTCCGATCATAATGGCAGCGGAATCAGGTATTCAGGATGTATTTCGGCATCTCTCCGACGATGCCGAGCGAACTGCCAAGATCATTTCTGAGGTCGAAATGGCATTCCGGCAGGGTCGAAAAATACTGGTGCTGACGGAGCGGACCGATCACTTGAGCGCTATAGAAGTTGGATTGGTCGGGCGCGTGCAGAATCTTTTCACGCTACATGGGCGGATTTCGAAAAAGCAGCGCATTGCACTAATGAGCGAGCTGGCAGCATTACCCCCTGAGGCGCCCCGGGTGCTGTTGGCTACTGGCAAATTGGTAGGTGAAGGCTTTGACCACCCACCGTTAGATACCCTTATCTTGGCAATGCCGATTTCTTGGAAGGGCACACTTCAGCAGTACGCAGGACGGCTGCATCGTGAGCATGCGAACAAGGCTGATGTACGCGTTATCGACTTTGTAGACGCAGGGCACCCAGCTTTGCTGAGGATGTGGGATAAACGTCAAATCGGTTATAGAGCAATGGGGTACCGATTTTCGGACTCATCCAGCTCAATGGACCTATTCTAGAGTGTCTTGATTGCACTGAGGAGGAGCACAAGGCACCACATTCAGTCTTCAGTTGCCCTTGCTCGAAGAATGATCTTCAACCTGTTTTCAACAGACAAAAAAACCGGCGATAAAAGCCGGTTTTTTTATCGTCATAAAAAACTTATGCACGTTTTTCGTCATTTTATGAGCTTATAAAATATGTATATAAATCATAAGCCTACAGCGAAAATAAGACGGTTTTGAACAAATTGGTACACAGGTTATCCACAGAATCTCAGACAGCCACTTTTTCCGGTTCAGCGGTGATAGGCGGCAGCGAACCCATGTCCCGTTGAGTCTGCTCGTTCCAGGCTGCAACCCGGTCATTGAGTGCGGCAATAGCTCGCGGCCCGGTGCCTTCGGCATACATCGGCACACCAATGACCACGGTGATGGTGCCAGCCTTTTTGGCCCAGCCAGTCTTCGGCCAGAATTTGCCGGCATTATGGGCAATCGGCAGAACCGGCAATTCAGCGTTGACCGCCAACGCGGTACCGCCGCGCGAGAACTTGCCGACCTGACCAAACGGGACTCGCGTACCCTCCGGGAAGATCAGTACCCAGACGCCGTCCTTGAGCAGCTCGTCGCCCTTCTTCGCCACATGCTTGAGCGCAGCCTTGGGGTTGTCACGGTCGATGGCGATCGGACGCAACATGGCCATCGCCCAACCGAAGAACGGCACATAGAGCAGTTCGCGCTTGAGCACCTGGCTCAATGGCTGGAAGTAAGCCGAAAGGAAGAACGTCTCCCAAGTACTCTGGTGGTTCGACAGAATTACGCAGGGCTGTTCAGGCACGTTCTCGGCGCCTTGCACTTCAAAGCGAATATCGAGGAATACTTTGCTCAACCACAGCGCACACCGGCACCAGTACACGTTGATAAAACGATAACGTGCCTTGAACGGTAAAAAAGGCGCAATAAAAAAGCTGAGGCTGCACCAGAGCAACGAGGTGGTGCCCAGCAGCAGGTAAAAGAAAAAAGTTCTGATGGCCTGCAGGATCGACATAGCGGCATTTGCCTATTAAAAGCGCACCCCTGAACTGTCCTTGGTCAGGATGTCAGAAGAGCTCTATTTGTGGATAAGTTCAGTCGCGCACAAGTTCAGCGGCAACCGCCGCCAGATCGTCAAAAATCAAGGTGCCCACCGGTAGGGTTTTGCCCAGCGTCTTTTCGCCTTTACCGGTTTTCACCAAAACTGGCTGAGAGTCGACGGCTTTTGCAGCTTCCAGGTCACTGAGAGTGTCGCCGACAAACCATAGGTTGGTCAGCTCCACGTTGTAATGAGCGGCGATGGTTTTCAGCATGCCGGGTTTTGGCTTGCGGCAATCGCACCCATCATCCGGTCCGTGAGGGCAATAGACGACGAGTCCGAGCTCGCCACCCTGCTCGGCCACCAGTGAGCGCAAGCGCTCATGCATGGCGTCCAGGGTCGCGACATCGTAGTAGCCGCGAGCAATACCGGACTGGTTGGTAGCGACTGCTACTGTCCAGCCGGCTTTGCTCAACTGCGCGATGGCTTCGATCGAGCCGGGAAGTGGAATCCACTCCGCAACCGTCTTGATGTAAGCGTCGGAGTCGTAATTGATCACCCCGTCCCGATCGAGAATCAGCAGTTTCAAACTCCGCCCCTTAAACAATTAGCCCAGCAGCGAAATATCCGCGACACCGAGGAACAGCCCACGCAGACGCGCCAGCAACGCATAACGGTTGGCACGCACCTTGGCATCTTCGGCATTGACCATCACCGCTTCAAAGAACGCATCGACCGGCTCACGCAACGCTGCCAGACGTGCCAGCGACTCACTGTACTGACGCGCCGCAGCCATCGGCTGGACCGCCTGATCAGCCTGCTGGATCGCCGAGTACAGCGAGAACTCGTTGGCGTTGTCGAAGTACTTGGCTTCTACGATGCTCGGGATCGAGCCTTCGGCCTTACTCAGCAGGTTCGATACGCGCTTGTTCACCGCCGCCAGCGCCGCCGCTTCCGGCAACTTGCGGAAAGCCTCAACGGCTTGCACGCGTTGATCGAAGTCCAGTGCCGAACCCGGTTTCAGGGCGCGCACCGATAGATAGGTGCCCACATCCACGCCTTCGTCTTCGTAACGAGCACGCAGACGGTCGAAGATGAACTCCAGCACCAGATCGGCCAGACCGGCCGCTTTGACCTTGGAACCGAATGCATTGACGGCGAACGCCACCGCTTCGGTCAGGTCGAGGTCGAGCTTCTTGTCGATCAGGATCCGCAACACGCCCAGCGCTGCACGACGCAGAGCGTACGGGTCTTTGCTCCCGGTCGGCAGCATGCCAATACCGAAGATGCCGACCAGGGTGTCGAGCTTGTCGGCGATCGCCACGGCGGCACCGGTGACGGTGGTCGGCAACTCAGCGCCAGCACCGCGCGGCATGTATTGCTCGTTCAGCGCCAAGGCAACGTCTTGCGGTTCGCCGTCGTTGAGGGCGTAGTAGTAACCGGCGACACCTTGCATCTCCGGGAACTCACCGACCATCTCGGTCGCCAGGTCGCACTTGGACAGCAGGCCGGCACGGGCTGCACGCGATGCGTCGCCGCCAATGCGTTGAGCGATGAACGCAGCGAGTTTCGAAATCCGCTCGGCTTTATCGAACACGCTGCCCAGTTTTTCCTGGAACACTACGTTCTGCAGGCGCAAGTTGAAGCTTTCGAGCGTCTGCTTCTTGTCTTGCTTGAAGAAGAACTCGGCGTCAGTCAGACGTGGGCGAACGACTTTCTCGTTACCCGAGATGATCTGCTGCGGGTCTTTGCTTTCGATGTTGGCCACAGTGATGAAGCGTGGCAGCAACTTGCCGTCGGCATCCAGCAGGCAGAAATACTTCTGGTTGTCCTGCATGGTGGTGATCAGGGCTTCCTGCGGTACGTCGAGGAAACGCTCTTCGAACGAGCAGACCAGCGGCACTGGCCACTCCACCAGCGCGGTCACTTCTTCGAGCAGGCTCGGCGGAACGATCGCAGTACCTTCCTGCAGCGTTGCCAACTCGGCAGTGCGCTTGCTGATCAGCTCGCGACGCTCATTGGAGTCCGCCAGCACGTAAGCGCCGCGCAAGTCTTGCAAGTAGTTGGCCGGCGAGGTGATGCGCACGCTTTCAGGGTGATGGAAGCGGTGACCACGGGAGTCGCGACCGGCCTTCTGGGCAAGGATGGTGCAGTCGATGACCTGGTCACCGAGCAGCATCACCAGCCACTGAGTCGGGCGAACGAATTCTTCTTTGCGAGCGCCCCAGCGCATGCGCTTGGGAATCGGCAGATCGTTCAGGGAATCTTCGACGATGGTCGGCAGCAGGCTGGCGGTGGCCTTGCCTTCAATGCGCTGGCTGTAGCGCAGTTTTGCCCCACTCTGATCGATTTCGCTCAGGTCAACGCCGCACTTTTTGGCGAAGCCCAGGGCGGCCTGAGTCGGGTTGCCTTCGGCATCGAATGCGGCCTGACGTGGCGGGCCGTCGAGGTTGATGCTGCGATCCGGTTGCTGGGTGGCCAGCGCCGTGATCAGCACGGCCAGACGACGCGGCGCGGCGAAAACCTGTTTAGCTTCGTAGTTCAGGCCAGCGGCTTGCAGGCCTTTGTCGATACCGGCAAGAAACGCCTCAGCCAGAGTATTCAGGGCTTTGGGTGGCAGTTCTTCGGTGCCCAGTTCAACCAGAAAATCTTGAGCACTCATTGTGCAGCCTCCAGCTTAGCCAACACTTCATCACGCAAATCCGGGGTTGCCATCGGGAAGCCCAGCTTGGCCCGGGCCAACAGGTAAGCCTGAGCCACGGAACGAGCCAGGGTGCGCACACGCAGGATGTACTGCTGACGTGCGGTGACCGAAATCGCCCGACGTGCATCCAGCAAGTTGAAGGTGTGCGAGGCCTTGAGGACCATTTCGTAGCTTGGCAGCGGCAACGGCTGATCCAGTTCGATCAGGCGCTTGGCTTCGCTTTCATAGAAGTCGAACAGTTCGAACAGCTTCTCGACGTTGGCGTGCTCGAAGTTGTAGGTCGACTGCTCCACTTCATTCTGGTGGAACACGTCGCCATAGGTCACTTTGCCGAACGGGCCGTCAGCCCAGACCAGGTCGTAGACCGAGTCGACGCCTTGCAGGTACATGGCCAGACGTTCCAGGCCATAGGTGATCTCACCGGTCACCGGGTAGCACTCGATGCCGCCAGCCTGCTGGAAGTAAGTGAACTGAGTCACTTCCATGCCGTTGAGCCAGACTTCCCAGCCCAGACCCCAGGCGCCCAGGGTCGGCGATTCCCAGTTGTCTTCGACGAAACGGATGTCGTGCACCAATGGGTCGAGACCGACGTGCTTGAGGGAGCCCAGGTACAGTTCCTGGAAGTTGTCCGGGTTTGGCTTCAACACCACCTGGAACTGGTAGTAGTGCTGCAGACGGTTCGGGTTTTCGCCGTAGCGGCCGTCAGTCGGGCGACGACTGGGCTGCACATAAGCGGCGTTCCAGGTTTCCGGGCCGATGGCGCGAAGAAACGTGGCGGTATGAAAAGTGCCGGCGCCTACTTCCATATCGTAGGGCTGAAGTACCACACAACCTTGCTCGGCCCAGTATTGCTGGAGGGCGAGGATCAAGTCTTGGAAGGTACGCACGGCTGGCGTAGGCTGGCTCACGAAATTCACCTGTTTCTTGGGCTGCGATTTAAAGAGCGGGAGTATACCCGATTCGTTTGCGCGCACGCCCCCTGGAGCCTTATGCCACGCTGCTTTTGGTGTTCCGAAGATCCGCTATACATGGCTTATCACGATCAGGAGTGGGGCGTACCGCTACGCGATGCGCAGCGCTTGTTCGAGTTGCTTTTGCTCGAAGGGTTCCAGGCCGGGCTGTCATGGATCACCGTTCTGAAGAAACGCGAGCGTTATCGTGAGGTGCTGTTTGGCTTCGACATACAGCGCGTGGCGCAGATGAGCGATGCCGAAATCGACGATTTGATGCTCGATCCCGGGATCATCCGCAATCGCCTGAAACTCAACGCTGCCCGGCGCAACGCTCAGGCCTGGCTGGCGCTGGAAGACCCGGTGGCACTGCTTTGGTCGTTCGTTGGCGGCAAGGCCAAGGTCAATCATTTCAAGGATCGCAGTGAGGTGCCGGCGGTGACGCCAGAGGCCGAGGCGATGAGTAAAGGCTTGAAGAAAGCCGGTTTTACGTTTGTCGGGCCAACCATCTGTTATGCCTTGATGCAGGCGTCCGGGATGGTTATGGATCACACCACTGATTGTGATCGCTACGCCATCTTGCGCAGTGGGCGGTTAGAATAGCCGGCTCGCGACAAGGTTCATGACGTCGGTTTAGAAGATCAGGAGTGACCTGTGGATAAGTTTAAAGGCGCCTTGCTGGTAGGCGCTCTGCGGTTGTTTGCGTTATTGCCTTGGCGGGCGGTGCAAGCAGTAGGCACGGCGATTGGCTGGGTGATGTGGAAAACCCCCAACCGTTCCCGCGACGTAGTGCGGATCAACCTGGCGAAATGCTTTCCCGAGATGGACTTCGCGACACGCGAGCGTATGGTTGGGCAAAGCCTGATGGATATTGGCAAGTCGTTAACCGAAAGTGCCTGCGCCTGGATCTGGCCGGCCCAACGCTCCATCGACCTGGTGCGTGAAGTAGAAGGCCTCGACGTGCTGAAAGACGCGCTGGCCTCTGGTAAGGGCGTGGTCGGTATCACCAGCCACCTTGGCAATTGGGAAGTGTTGAACCACTTCTACTGCAGCCAGTGCAAACCGATCATTTTCTATCGCCCGCCCAAGCTCAAGGCTGTGGACGACTTGCTGCGAAAGCAGCGGGTGCAATTGGGCAACCGCGTCGCGGCGTCTACCAAAGAAGGCATCCTCAGTGTCATCAAGGAAGTGCGCAAAGGTGGTGCGGTAGGTATCCCGGCTGACCCGGAACCGTCCGAATCCGCCGGGATTTTCGTGCCGTTCTTCGCGACCAAGGCGCTGACCAGCAAATTCGTACCGAACATGCTCGCGGGCGGCAAAGCGGTCGGCGTGTTCCTGCATGCCCTGCGCCTGCCTGACGGTTCGGGTTACAAAGTGATCCTCGAAGCCGCGCCAGAAGCCATGTACAGCACCGATACCGAGACTTCCTGCGCGGCGATGAGCCAGGTCGTCGAGAAATACGTGCGGGCTTATCCGAGCCAGTACATGTGGAGCATGAAGCGCTTCAAGAAGCGTCCGCCGGGTGAAGAGCGCTGGTATTGAGTCGATTGGCATGATCTGTGGATAACCTTGGGCTCAGGGTTATCCACAACCGTTCATTCTAGGGCGCAGAGATGTCCGAACACCGCAAATCATTCCGCATCAAGATCATTCACGAAAGCTTCGGCGAATGCCTTGGCCAGACCCGCAACCTCTCGCCCACAGGTGTCTACGTCAAGCATACGACCTTATCGGCGTTGCCCAAGGGCGCGGTGGTCTACGGTCAGGTGCAAGGCCTGCCGGTAGTTGCGCCGCGGGTGCGTATGGAAGTGGTGCAGGTCGACGCCGAAGGCATAGGACTGCGTTATCTATGAGTTGACTGTTTTTTGATCAGCGCGCCTGGCGCTCGAGTTTCTTCAGAAACACCGTCATTTCCTTTTCAGCCTGCTTGTCGCCATGACCACGAGCAGCTTCCAGGCCCTGCTCCCAGGCTTGGCGTGCGGCCGGGTAATCGGCCAGCGCCAGATGCGCCTTGCCGAGCAACTTCCAGGCCGCGGAATATTTCGGATCGAATTCGACACAGCGCTGGAAATGCTCGGCCGCCTTGGCGTTCTCCCCAAGATCCAGATAACCCTTGCCCAGACCGAAGCGCAGCAGCGAGTTATCCACACCCTTGGCGAGCATTTTTTCCAGGGATTCGATCATCGGTGAAGTCCTTGTGAGGGGTGTCAGGGATCAATATGTCTTAATGAGACCGCTTTCGCGAGCAAGCCCGCTCCCACAGTAGATCTTCAGGGGACACATATTTTGTGTACGACAAAGTTCCAGTGTGGGAGCGGGCTTGCTCGCGAAGAGGCCTGCTCGGTTAACGCAGATCCCGGATCAGAAAAAGCTCAACCCCACATGAAACAGCTTCTCCACATCGCGAATATGTTTTTTATCCACAAGGAAGAGAATCACGTGGTCGCCGGTCTGGATCACCGTGTCATCGTGGGCGATGATGACTTCTTCGTCACGGATAATTGCGCCGATAGTGGTGCCCGGCGGCAAGCCGATGTCTTCGATGGCGCGGCCGATCACTTTGCTCGATTTGGCGTCGCCATGGGCAATCGCCTCGATGGCTTCCGCTGCACCACGGCGCAACGAGTGAACACTGACGATATCTCCGCGACGCACGTGGGCCAGCAAGGTGCCGATGGTCGCCAACTGAGGACTGATGGCGATATCGATGTCACCGCCCTGAATCAGATCGACATAGGCCGGGTTGTTGATGATGGTCATCACCTTTTTCGCACCCAGGCGTTTGGCCAGTAGCGAGGACATGATGTTGGCTTCGTCATCGTTGGTCAGCGCCAGGAAGATATCGGCGTCGGCGATATTCTCTTCCAGCAGCAAGTCGCGGTCTGATGCGCTGCCCTGCAACACCACAGTGCTGTCGAGGGTGTCCGAGAGGTGGCGGCAGCGTGCCGGGTTCATCTCGATGATTTTTACCTGATATCGGCTTTCGATGGCTTCAGCCAAGCGCTCACCGATCTGCCCGCCACCTGCAATCACGATGCGTTTGTAGCTTTCATCGAGGCGGCGCATTTCGCTCATTACCGCACGAATATTCGCTTTGGCGGCGATGAAAAATACTTCGTCATCGGCCTCAATGACCGTATCGCCTTGGGGCAGGATCGGCCGGTCACGACGGAAGATGGCTGCAACGCGGGTTTCGACATTCGGCATGTGCTCGCGCAACTGCCGCAGTTGTTGACCCACCAGCGGCCCGCCGTAGTAGGCCTTGACCGCCACCAGCTGCGCCTTGCCTTCAGCGAAGTCGATCACCTGCAAAGCACCAGGATGTTCGATCAGGCGCTTGATGTAGTTGGTGACAACCTGTTCCGGACTGATCAGCACATCGACCGGAATCGCATCGTTGTCGAAGAGGCCGGCGCGCGTCAGGTAAGCCGCTTCGCGCACTCGGGCGATTTTGGTCGGGGTGTGAAACAGGGTGTGAGCGACTTGGCAGGCGACCATGTTGGTTTCGTCACTGCTGGTCACCGCGATCAGCATGTCGGCATCATCGGCACCGGCCTGGCGCAGCACCGTCGGGAACGAACCGCGGCCTTGAACGGTGCGGATATCGAGGCGGTCGCCGAGATCGCGCAGGCGTTCGCCGTCGGTGTCGACCACGGTGATGTCGTTGGCTTCGCTGGCCAAGTGTTCCGCCAGCGTGCCGCCGACCTGCCCTGCGCCGAGGATGATGATTTTCATCCAGTCACTCCTTTGATATCCGGTTAACCGCCCGCGGCGGCGATCTTGATCAACTTGGCGTAGTAGAAGCCGTCGTGGCCACCCTCCTGCGCCAGCAACTGGCGCCCGTGAGGTTGCTTGATACCGGCCGCGGGCTGGCGCTCGCCCTTCTGTGTCAGTTGTCCGGCGATGTCCAACTCGCGGGCGCCCGGGGTGCGGGCGAGGAAGGCCTCGATGACTTCGGTGTTCTCGGTCGGCAAGGTCGAACAAGTGGCGTAGAGCAGGATGCCGCCGACTTCGAGAGTTGGCCACATGGCGTCCAGCAGTTCGCCTTGCAGCACGGCCAGGGCGGCGATGTCGTCAGGTTGGCGCGTGAGTTTGATGTCTGGGTGGCGGCGGATCACCCCGGTGGCCGAGCACGGCGCGTCCAGCAGAATCCGCTGGAACGGCTTGCCATCCCACCATTTGGCGGTGTCGCGACCATCGGCGGCAATCAGCTCGGCACTCAGGCCAAGACGCTCAAGGTTCTCTTGCACTCGCACCAGCCGCTTGGCTTCCAGATCCACCGCCACCACGCCGGCGAGTGCAGGTTCGACCTCCATGATGTGGCAGGTCTTGCCCCCCGGCGCGCAGCAGGCGTCGAGCACTCGTTGGCCGGGCGCCAGGTCCAGCAGGTCGGCGGCCAGTTGCGCGGCTTCATCCTGCACACTGATCCAGCCTTCGGCGAAGCCTGGCAGGTTGCGTACGTCGCCCGGCTCGTCGAGCACGATGCCGTCTTGGCTGTAGATGCAAGCCTTGCCAGCCACACCGGCGTCGCTCAGCAGCTTGAGGTAAGCATCGCGAGAATGGTGGCGGCGATTGACCCGCAGAATCATCGGAGGGTGGGCGTTGTTCGCCGCGCAAATGGCTTCCCACTGCTCTGGCCAGAAGGCTTTGAGGGATTTTTGCAGCCAGCGCGGGTGGGCGGTGCGCACCACCGGGTCGTGTTCAAGCTCGCTCAGCAACGCTTCGCTTTCACGCTGGGCGCGGCGCAGTACGGCATTGATCAGGGCTTTGGCCCAAGGCTTTTTAAGTTTCTCGGCGCAACCGACGGTTTCGCCGATGGCGGCGTGGGCTGGCACGCGGGTGTAGAGCAGTTGGTAGAGGCCGACCAACAGCAGCGCCTCGACATCAGTGTCGGCAGCTTTGAAGGGTTTTTGCAGAAGCTTTGCAGCCAACGCCGACAGTCGCGGCTGCCAGCGAGCGGTGCCAAAGGCCAGGTCCTGAGTGAAACCGCGATCGCGAAGCTCAACCTTATCAAGCTGTGTTGGCAGGGAACTGTTGAGCGAGGCTTTGCCGTTGAGTACGGCAGTCAGGGCTTTGGCGGCGGCCAGACGCGGGTTCATTGGGCGTCTGCCAATTGGCCGAGCACGGTGCCGACGGCGAATTTTTCGCGACGGCTGTTGAACAGGTCGCTGAAGTTCAGCGCTTTGCCACCGGGTAATTGCAGGCGGGTCAGGCACAAGGCCTGCTCACCGCAAGCGACGATCAGACCGTCCTTGCTGGCGCTGAGCACTTCACCCGGTGCACCTTGGCCATCGGTGAGGTTCGCAGCGAGGACTTTCAGGGCTTCGCCATTGAGCGTGCTGTGGCAGATCGGCCATGGATTGAACGCGCGAACCAGACGTTCCAGCTCGACCGCCGGACGGTTCCAGTCGATGCGCGCTTCGTCCTTATTCAATTTGTGGGCGTAGGTGGCGAGGCTGTTGTCCTGTACTTCACCTTCGAGGGTACCAGCAGCGAGACCTGCGATGGCCTGAATCACGGCCGGAGGTCCCATCTCGGCAAGACGGTCATGCAGACTGCCGCCAGTGTCGTCGGCGCTGATCGGGGTGGTGACCTTGAGCAGCATCGGCCCGGTGTCCAGGCCCGCCTCCATACGCATCACGGTCACGCCGCTTTCGATATCACCGGCTTCGACGGCGCGCTGGATCGGCGCCGCACCGCGCCAGCGCGGTAACAATGACGCGTGGCTGTTGATGCAGCCAAGACGCGGGATATCCAGCACCACTTGCGGCAGGATCAGGCCGTACGCCACCACCACCAGCAAGTCCGGCTTGAGTGCCGCGAGTTCAGCCTGGGCCGCTGCATCGCGCAAGGTCGGCGGCTGCAAAACGACGATGTTGTGCTGCTCGGCAAGCTGCTTGACCGGGCTCGGCATCAGTTTTTGCCCACGACCCGCCGGACGGTCCGGCTGGGTGTAGACCGCAACGATCTCATAAGGGCTGTCGAGCAAGGCCTTGAGGTGTTCGGCGGCAAATTCGGGGGTGCCGGCAAAAACGATGCGCAGTGGCTCAGTCATTGGGGATTCTCGGTTGAAAGCACGCGAAAAAGAAAAAGGCTTGCCGCTGCAAGCCTTTGGGGGAAGGGATCAAGCGTTCTGGCGATGCAGCTTTTCCAGCTTCTTCTTGATCCGGTCGCGTTTGAGCGTGGACAGGTAATCAACGAACAACTTGCCATTGAGGTGATCGCATTCGTGCTGAATGCACACCGCCAGCAGGCCTTCGGCGATGAGCTCAAAAGGTTGGCCATCACGGTCTAGCGCGTTGATCTTCACGCGCTGCGGGCGATCGACGTTTTCGTAGAAGCCCGGTACCGAAAGGCAGCCTTCCTGATACTGGCCCATCTCGTCGGTCAGGACTTCAACCTCGGGGTTGATGAACACCCGTGGCTCGCTGCGGTCTTCGGAGTGGTCCATGACCACGACGCGTTTGTGCACGTTGACCTGGGTCGCAGCCAGGCCGATGCCGGGTGCTTCATACATTGTTTCAAACATGTCATCGACCAACTGGCGCACTTCGTCGTCCACTACGGCCACAGGTTTGGCGATAGTGCGCAGGCGTGGGTCAGGGAATTCGAGGATGTCTAAAATGGCCATAAGCGTAATTGCTGCACGTGTGAGGTAAAGTCAAAGTCGGTTGCCTGTAGGTCCGCAGACTCAGGCAACCGTTGTAAAACGTTCTCCTGGAAGGGAGCGAGCCACGGGAGCTCTAGCGTTTCACGCGAACGTACATAATAAAGGGATTCACTGCATGAGGAAATCACTACTCGCCCTGCTGCTACTGGCTTCGGCCAGCATCGCGCAGGCGCAAGTGCAACTCAAGGACGGTTTTCCACAGCATTACACCGTGATGGCGGGCGACACACTCTGGGATATTTCCGGGAAATTCCTCCGAGAACCCTGGAAGTGGCCGGAAATCTGGCAGGTCAACCCACAAATCGAAAACCCCAATCTCATCTACCCCGGGGACTCGCTGTCACTGGTCTACGTTAACGGCCAGCCACGCTTGACCCTCAATCGTGGGGCTTCCCGTGGCACCATCAAACTGTCACCGCGAATCCGCAGCACGCCGGTGGCCGACGCCATTCCGAGCATTGCGCTGCACTCGATCAACAGCTTTTTGCTGAGCAATCGCATCGTCGACAAGGTCGAGGATTTCGACAAAGCGCCGTACATCGTCGCTGGCGATGCCGAGCGGGTACTCAGTGGTACGGGTGACCGAATCTACGCCCGCGGCAAATTCGACCCGACTCAATCGGCCTACGGCATCTTCCGTCAGGGCAAGGTTTACACCGACCCGCAGAACAAGGAGTTCCTGGGGATCAACGCCGACGATATCGGCGGTGGTGAAATCATTGCCACTGAAGGTGACGTCGCCACGCTGGCCCTGCAACGCACCACTCAAGAGGTGCGCCTCGGCGACCGGTTGTTCAGCGGCGAGGAACGGGCGATCAATTCGAACTTTATGCCCAGCTCGCCCCAAGGTGAGATCAACGGCGTCATCATCGACGTACCACGCGGTGTAACGCAGATTGGCGTGCTCGACGTGGTGACCCTGAACAAGGGCCGTCGTGACGGTTTGGCCGAAGGCAACGTGCTGGCGGTGATGAAAACCGGGGAAACGGTCCGTGATCGCGTGACGGGCACCCAGGTGAAAATTCCCGATGAGCACGCCGGGTTGCTGATGGTGTTCCGCACCTATGAAAAGCTCAGCTACGGCTTGGTACTCAATGCATCGCGCTCTTTGGCGGTGATGGACAAGGTAAAAAATCCTTAAAAAAACGGTAACTCTGAACAAGTTACCAACAGACTTATCCACAGCTTATTCCTGTTTGAACAGGACTTATAACGATCAAGGATGATCCTATGTCGCCATCTGCTATTACGCCGGTTTCTCCTGCGGAACTGGAAGCCCGTTTGCGTTTACATCGTCTGCCGGAACTCGGTCCCCGACGTTTTCAAAAGCTGCTCGAAGCCTTTGGTTCAGCCTCGGCAGCCATCAGCGCGCCGGCCAGTGCCTGGCGTGCATTGGGCCTGCCTGCCGCTTGCGCTGAGGCCCGACGCAGTCCCGAAATTCGTGATGGTGCCAGTCATGCATTGGCCTGGCTTGAGCCTCCTGGCCAGCATTTACTGATGTGGGACCAGCCCGGCTACCCTGCTCTGCTGGCCGAGCTGTACGATGCCCCGCCGCTATTATTCGTTGCCGGCGATCCGGGAATTCTGGAAAAACCACAGTTGGCGATGGTCGGCAGCCGTCGTGCTTCCCGGCCTGGAATGGATACTGCCGCGGCGTTTTCCCGCAGCCTTGCTGGTGCCGGTTTTGTCATCACCAGCGGCTTGGCGCTGGGCATCGACGGTGCCGCGCATCAAGCGGCTCTGGACGTGGGCGGGCAAACTGTCGGCGTGCTGGGCACGGGGTTGGAAAATTTTTATCCACAGCGCAACCGTCAGCTGGCCGAGGCGATGATTGCCCAAGGCAGCGCGGTGGTTTCCGAGTTCCCACTGGATGCCGGGCCGCACGCCAGCAACTTCCCTCGGCGCAATCGAATCATCAGCGGTTTGTCCCTGGGCGTGCTGGTAGTCGAGGCCAGCGTTGCCAGCGGCTCGTTGATCACTGCTCGCCTTGCGGCTGAACAGGGTCGCGAGGTGTATGCGATTCCTGGGTCGATCCATCATCCTGGTGCCCGCGGTTGTCATCAGTTGATCCGCGATGGCGCGGTGCTGGTCGAGACCATCGAACATATCCTCGAAGCCCTGCGTGGCTGGCAACGACTGCCGCCCGCCACAACGACTGCGCCAGCGCAGGCCGATCATCCTTTGTTGTCCTTGCTGCACGCGGCACCACATACCAGTGAAGCCTTGGCTGGCGCCAGTGGTTGGGCCCTGCCTAAGGTTTTAGCGGCGCTGACGGAGCTTGAAATGGACGGCCGGGCTGTCTGCGAAAGCGGACGCTGGTTTGCGCGTGTAAGCTAGGTTTTATAAGGAAGATCGGTAAACTGCGCAGAGCCTTATTCCGGAGAGTTTTTCATGGTCAACAGTTGGCGTGTGCAACAAGCCGCGCGAGGCATTCGCGCCGGGGCGGTGATTGCCTATCCAACCGAAGCGGTCTGGGGCCTGGGTTGCGACCCGTGGGACGAGGAAGCGGTGGAGCGCCTGTTGCTGATCAAGGGCCGCTCTGTGGACAAGGGCTTGATCCTGGTCGCCGATAACATTCGTCAGTTCGACTTCCTGTTCGAAGACTTCCCGGAGCTGTGGATGGACCGCATGGCCAGCACCTGGCCGGGGCCGAACACCTGGCTGGTGCCGCATCAAAATCTGTTGCCCCAGTGGATTACCGGTGTGCATGAAACGGTGGCGCTGCGGGTCAGTGATCACCCGCAGGTACGGGATTTGTGTGCGTTGGTGGGGCCGTTGGTGTCGACCTCGGCCAACCCACAGGGCCGGGCGGCGGCGCGTACGCGGATTCGCGTCGAGCAGTATTTCCGCGGGCAGATCGACATGGTGCTGGGCGGTAATCTTGGCGGGCGCAAGAACCCGAGCCTGATTCGTGATCTGGCGACCGGCAAGATTGTTCGCCCGGATTAAGAATGAGGTGAACCCATCGTCGGAACGCCGCCCGGAGCCGGCTCGCTCCCACTTTAGATCTTCAGTAAACACAGACTTTGTGTTCGACAACGATCCACTGTGGGAGCGAGCCTGCTCGCGATGGCGTCCGTCAGGGCAACAAAATCGTCGACCCGGTCGTACGCCGCGCCGACAACTCGGTCTGGGCCTTGGCCGCTTCCGCCAGTGGATAACGCTGGCTGATATCAACCTTGATCTTGCCGCTGATGATCATCCCGAACAGCTCATCGGCCATGGTTTGCAGATTTTCGGCGTTGTTGGCGTAGGTCGCCAGCGTTGGCCGGGTCACGTACAGCGAGCCCTTTGCCGCCAGAATCCCCAGATTCACGCCATCCACAGCGCCCGAAGCGTTACCGAAGCTCACCACCAGGCCGCGCGGCGCGACGCTGTCCAGAGAGGTGAGCCAGGTGTCTTTGCCGACGCCGTCGTAAACCACCGAGCATTTTTTGCCGTCAGTCAATTCCAGCACTCGTTGTGCGACGTTTTCCTTGCTGTAGTCGATGGTCTCCCAAGCGCCGAGGGATTTGGCGAGGGCGGCTTTTTCAGGCGAGCTGACCGTGCCGATCAACTTCACGCCGAGCGCCCTGGCCCATTGACAGGCCAAGGAACCAACACCACCGGCCGCCGCGTGAAACAGGATGGTTTCGCCACCTTTCAGGTCATAGGTTTGACGCAGCAGGTACTGCACGGTCAGACCTTTGAGCATCACGCCCGCAGCTTGTTCGAAGCTGATGGCGTCTGGCAGATGCACCAGATTGCTCGCCGGTAGTACGTGCACATCGCTGTAAGCGCCCAGTGGACCGCTGCCATAGGCCACGCGGTCGCCGACTTTGAATTGAGATACTTCGCTGCCGACCGCCTCGACCACGCCCGCGCCTTCGGCACCCAGGCCCGATGGCAATGACGGCGGCGCATAGAGACCACTGCGGAAATAGGTGTCGATGAAATTCAGGCCGATAGCCTTGTTGCTGACGCGTACCTGTTGCGGACCCGGTGCTGCCGGTTGGTAGTCCACATACTCGAGTACTTCGGGGCCGCCATGGGCACGGAACTGGATACGTTTGGCCATCTGCAATCTCCTTAAGTCTTTTCGCGAAAGGTCCCTATCGGACTCCTAAGCTTGACCTTCGTCAACTGCGGAGGGGCAAGTTGCGGTGTTATGCTACGCACCCATTTGCGCCGGCCTCCCGCTCCATTTGAAGTGCCGCGTAGCTTTGCCCGATTCAAGGTGATGCCATGACTACCCGCACCGAGGCCGTAAAAGCCTACCTGCTCGACCTGCAAGACCGCATTTGCGCCGCTCTGGAAGCTGAAGACGGCAGCACTCGCTTCGTCGAAGACACCTGGACCCGGCCTGCCGGTGGTGGCGGTCGCACACGGGTGATCGAGAACGGTCAGGTCATCGAGAAAGGTGGCGTCAGCTTTTCCCATGTGTTCGGCAGCGGTTTACCGCCATCCGCCAGCGCCCATCGGCCTGAACTGGCCGGGCGCGGTTTTGAAGCCCTCGGCGTGTCGCTGGTGATTCACCCACACAACCCTCATGTGCCGACGTCCCACGCCAACGTGCGATTTTTCATCGCCGAAAAAGAGGGCGAAGAGCCGGTCTGGTGGTTCGGCGGCGGCTTCGACCTGACCCCGTATTACGGCAACGAAGAAGACTGCGTGCACTGGCACCGCGTCGCCGAACAGGCCTGTGCGCCGTTTGGGCCGGACGTTTACTCGCGTTACAAAGCCTGGTGCGACAGCTATTTCTACATCAAGCATCGCAACGAGCCGCGGGGCATCGGTGGGCTGTTCTTCGATGACCTGAACGAGTGGGACTTCGACACTAGCTTCGCCTTCATGCGCGCCATTGGTGACGCCTATATCAAGGCGTACCTGCCGATCGTCCAGCGCCGCAAAGCCGACGCGTACACCGAAAAACAACGTGAATTCCAGGAATTTCGCCGTGGTCGCTACGTCGAGTTCAACCTGGTTTATGACCGTGGCACGCTGTTCGGCCTGCAATCGGGCGGACGTACCGAGTCGATCCTGATGTCACTGCCACCGCAAGTGCGCTGGAGCTACGATTGGAAGGCCGAGCCTGGTAGCGAAGAAGCGCGCCTGACTGAATACTTCCTGCAAGATCGCGATTGGTTGGCTTAACCCCTGAGGAATTCTGATGGACCGTTACGTCGTATTCGGTAACCCGATTGGCCACAGCAAATCGCCGATGATCCATCGTCTGTTTGCCGAGCAGACCGCTCAGAAGCTGGATTACAACACTTTGCTGGCGCCGCTCGACGACTTTTCCGGCTGCGCCAAGGCATTTTTCCTCGAGGGTCGCGGCGCCAACGTCACCGTGCCGTTCAAGGAAGACGCTTATCGCCTGGCCAACAGCCTGACAGCGAGGGCGAAGCGGGCCGGCGCGGTCAACACCTTAAGCAAACTTGCTGACGGCAGCTTACTGGGGGACAACACTGACGGCGCCGGGCTGGTGCGGGATCTGACCGTCAACGCCGGGTTCAGCCTGAAGGGCAAACGCATTTTGCTGCTGGGTGCCGGCGGTGCGGTGCGCGGTGCGCTGGAGCCTTTGCTGGCCGAGCAGCCTTCGTCAGTGATTATCGCCAACCGCACGGTGGAAAAAGCCGAGCTGCTGGCTGAGTTGTTCGCCGACCTCGGCCCGGTGTCCGCCAGCGGTTTCGACTGGCTGCAAGAGCCGGTGGACCTGATCATCAATGCTACGTCGGCCAGCCTGTCAGGCGATGTACCGCCGATTGCCAGCAGCCTGATCGAGCCGGGCAAGACCTTTTGCTACGACATGATGTACAGCAAAGAACCGACCTCGTTTTGCCGCTGGGCCAGTCAACACGGCGCTGCGGTGGCAATGGATGGCTTGGGGATGTTGGCGGAACAGGCGGCCGAAGCTTTCTACCTATGGCGCGGCGTGCGCCCCGACACCGCATCGGTGCTGGCGGAGTTACGTAGGCAGCTTGCTGCGTAGGAGCGAGGCTTGCCCGCGATAGAGACGCCGCGGTGTATCAGATGCACTGCGTTATCGTTCATCGCGGGCAAGCCTCGCTCCTACAGGTATGCGTTGCCTAATCTTCGAATCTGATCGGGCATTTCTCCGGCCCTTCCAGCTTCCTCAACTCTTCCACCACCTGCGGCCGTGCCCGTCGCAGGGTCAGGCTGCGATCCTGCTGCAGCAACCGCCGCGCTTCCTGATGGAGCATTTCCACCCCGGAATAGTCGATGAAGTTGATCTGCTGCGCATCGATCACCACCCGTGAGCCATGCAGGCGTTGCAGGCGCACCTGCAGGTAATGGCTGGCTCCGAAGAAGATCGAACCACCGACCCGCAGAACATCTTCGTCACCGTCGCGCCACTGCTGCACGCTCGGCTGCGAGGTGCGTTTGAGGTAGAAGAACAGCGACGCCAGGACCCCGGCGTAAATCGCGGTCTGCAATTCCAATAGCAAGGTTGCGACGCAGGTCAGCACCATGACCACGAATTCGGCGTGGCTGACCCGGAACAACGACCGAATACCGCGATGATCCACCAACCCCCAACTGATCAACAAAATGCTCCCGGCCATGCTCGGGATCGGGATATGCGCGATCAACGCCGCGCCGGTGACGGCGAACAACGCCACCCATAACGCGGAAAACACCCCGGCCAACGGCGAGCAAGCGCCTGCTTCGTAGCTCAGACCAGAACGGGTGAACGAGCCGGCCGACAGAGAACCCGAGAAAAACCCGCCGACTATGTTCGATAGACCTTGAGCTCGAACTTCCTGATTTGCGTCGAGAAGCTGCTGCGAACGTGCCGACAACGAGCGGGCAATCGACAGACTGGTGACCAAGCCGAGCATCCCCACCGCTACCGCGCTGGGTAGCAGGCGCAGCACCAAGTCCAAATCCACCGGCAGTGGGCTGAAAGGCGGCAGCTTGCCGACGAACGAACTCACCAACGTCACATGGCCGAACATTGCCGGCCACAACCAGACCACCAAGCCGCTCAAGGCCAGAGTGATCAGCAATGTCGGCCAGCGTGGAACCAGGAGTTTCAGAATGATGCCCAACACCAACGTGCCAAGGCCCAGAACCAATGAAGGTCGATCCAGAGCGCCGATATGGCTGATCAGCGATATCAGACTGTTCAGTGCTGTGGCCTGATTCGGTAGGTCGAGCCCCAGCAAATTGGGCAATTGCCCAAGAGCGATGACTACCGCAGCGCCAAGGGTGAAGCCCAGCACCACCGAATGGGAAACGAAATTCACCAGCGCGCCGAAGCGCAGCATGCCCAGCAACCACTGGAAAACCCCAGCGAGGAATGTCAGCAACAGGATCAGCGTGATGTAGTCCTGCGAACCGGGTACGGCCAAAGGACTGACGCTGGCATACAGCACAATGGAAATCGCCGCCGTCGGGCCGCAAATCAGGTGCCAGGACGAGCCCCAGAGGCAGGCGATCAACACTGGAATGATCGCCGCGTACAACCCGTACTCAGGCGGCAGACCGGCGATCAGTGCGTAGGCGATGGATTGCGGCAACGCCAGAATCGCCCCGCTCAGGCCAACGATCAGGTCGCGGCCAACGCTGGCGCGGGTTTGCTGTGGCAACCAGCTCAGGAAGGGGAAGAGTTTATGGCGATTGGGCCAGGCCATGGGTCCTCTCGGTCAGAGATATGCAAAAGGCGTCAGGGTGAGGTTTCAGATGCTGTTGCGCAAGATCGAAAATCGATTCGCGGGCAAGCCCGCCCCCACAAGTTCTCGGTGAGCCCTGTGGGAGCGGGCTTGCCCGCAAAGGGGTCGTAAAGGTCTTACAGCTTCGCCTTCACTGCCACCAACGCATCCTTCCCATCCACGGTCTTCACCCCGTCCAGCCACTTTTCCAGCATTGTCGGGTTGGCCTTGATCCAGGCTTTGGCGGCGTCGGCGTTGCTGACTTTCTTGTTCACCACCTCGGCCATGATGCTGTTCTCCATTTCCTGGGTGAAACTCAGGTTGGTCAGCAGTTTGCCAACGTTCGGGCAGGCCTGTGCATAACCTTTGCGGGTCAGGGTGTAGACGCTGCCGGTGTCGCCGAAATATTTCTCGCCGCCCTTCAGATAGTGCATTTTCAGTTGCACGTTCATCGGGTGCGGAGTCCAGCCGAGGAAGGTCACGAAACGCTGCTTTTTCACTGCCCGGGACACTTCAGCCAGCATGGCTTGCTCGCTGGACTCGATCAGCTTCCACTGGCCCAGTTCGAAGTCGTTTTTCTTGATGATGTCTTGCAACGAGATATTCGCCGGCGCCCCAGAGCCAATGCCGTAGATTTTCTTGTCGACCTTCTCAGGGAATTGGTCGGCGTATTTATTCAGGTCGGAAAAGTTATGCACACCTGCGTCCCAGACGTAGTCCGGCACTGCCAGCGTGAATTCGGTGCCGTCCAGGTTCTTCGCCAGTTGAGTGACATCGCCATTGGCCACGAACTTATCGTAGAAGCCCTGCTGCGCCGGCATCCAGTTGCCGAGAAACACATCCACCTGACCGTCCTTGAGCCCGCCAAAGGTAATCGGCACCGCCAACGTGTCGACCTTGGCCTTGTAGCCCATGCCGTCCAACAGGAAACCGGTGATGGCGTTGGTCGCGGCGATGTCGCTCCAGCCAGGGTCGGCCATTTTCACTGTGTCGCAGCTCTGCTCGGCATAGGCCGAAACACTGCTCAGAGCCAATAGCCCTGCGGTCAGTACTGTGGATAACGTTTGCATGGCCTTCCCCTTACATTATTGGTTTTGGCAGGGTTGTGGATAACGCGCTTTGCGCTCCAGATCGTCGAGGTCGATATGGTTGCGCATGTACTGCTGACTGGCGTCTACCAGCGGCTGGTGATCCCAGCTCTTCAGCTTCCCGATGGCCAGCGACTCGGCGACAAAGCGCCGGCGACGCTGGCTGGCGAGCACTTGTTGATGGATCGCCGGGATGTCCCATTTCGCCCGCGCTTCTGCGAGAAATTCGTCGAAAATTTGCTGATGTTGCAGCGAATGGCTGAGTTCTTCCTGTTCACGCGGGTCGTTGTGCACGTCGAAGAGTAGGCACGGGTCGTCTTCGCTGTAGATGAATTTCCAGGCGCCGCGACGAATCATCATCAGCGGGCTGATAGTGCCTTCGGCCATGTACTCGCCAAAGACTTCGTCGTGACCGGCCTGACCTTGCAGGTGCGGGACCAGCGAGCGCCCGTCGAGTGGCAAGCCGGGTTCCAGCTCGCCGCCGGCAAGCTCCACCAGGGTCGGCAGCAAATCGGCGGTCGATACCGCGGCGCTGACCCGCCCGGCGGCGAACTGCCCCGGGGCACTGACCAGCAGCGGCACACGGGCGGCCATTTCGAACCAGTGCATTTTGTACCAGAGCCCACGCTCGCCGAGCATGTCGCCATGGTCACCGGAGAACACGATGATGGTGTCGTCGATCAACCCGGTATCTTCGAGTGTTTGCAGGAGTTTGCCGACGTTGCTGTCGATATAGCTGCACGCGCCGAAATAGGCCCGGCGGGCGTCGCGGATTTTATCCACAGGCAGCGGCTTGCCCCACAGGTCGTAGACCTTGAGCAGACGCTGGGAGTGTGGATCGAGATCGGTCTGCTCTGGCGTTTCCGGCAGCGGAATGTCTTCGTCGCGGTACAGGTCCCAGAACGCTTTGGGGATGGTGTACGGGTCGTGGGGGTGGGTCATCGAGACCGTCAGGCAGAACGGCTGGTCGCCATCCTCGCGGACGTGATCGAACAGGTATTGCTGGGCTTTGAATACCACCTCCTCATCAAAATCCAGCTGATTGGTGCGCACACACGGGCCGGCCTGCAGCACCGATGACATGTTGTGATACCAGCTCGGGCGCACGTCCGGCTCATCCCAGTTAACCGACCAGCCGTAGTCGGCCGGGTAGATATCGCTGGTCAGGCGTTCTTCATAACCGTGCAACTGATCCGGGCCGCAAAAGTGCATCTTGCCCGACAGCGCGGTGCGGTAGCCGAGGCGACGCAGGTAGTGGGCATACGTCGGCACATCTGCGGGGAAGTCGGCGGCGTTGTCGTAGGCGCCGATCTTGCTCGGTAACTGCCCGCTGACCAGGGTAAAGCGCGAAGGTGCACAGAGCGGGCTGTTGCAGTAAGCGGCGTCGAACACCACGCCTTCAGCGGCGAGGCGGCTCAAATTGGGCAATTTGATGGGCGATGGGCCGTAGAACGGCAACATTGGCGCGGCCATTTGATCGGCCATGATGAAAAGAATGTTCTTGCGCTTCATGTGATCGCGGCATTCCATAGTGAATATTTATGCGAAAGTGCTGTGATTGAGAATGGAGCCCACGAATCTGGTGGTAAAGCCCATGCACGGCAATGACTAGGATAAGCACAGCTTATGTATGACGCTCTTGGCGATTTGTCCCTGGACCTGTTTCGTGCTTTCGAAGCGGCGGCCCGTCATCGCAGCTTTACCGCAGCGGCAGTGGAACTCGGCACGACCCAACCGGCCGTCAGCCAGCAGATCAAGCGGCTTGAGGCGCAACTGGGCACACGGTTGTTCGACCGGATCTATCGCGGTATCGAACTGACCGAGGCCGGGACAATTCTGTTCGAACAGGTGCAGGCTGGATTGCAGAGCATTGACGCCGGGTTGAGCGCGATCAGCGCCCAGCATCAGCATGAGGTGTTGCAGGTCGCGACCGACTTCGCCTTCGCCGCCTACTGGCTGATGCCGCGGCTGCACCGCTTCCACGAAGCCAACCCGCAGATTGATGTCAGCCTGGTCACCAGCGAGCGCAGCCACAACATGCTGCGCACTGACATCGACGTAGCGATACTGTTCGGCGACGGCCGCTTCAAACAGGGTGAAAGCCATTGGTTGTTCAGTGAAGAAGTGTTCCCTGTGTGCAGCCCGCGACTATTGAAGGATCGTGCGATACCTTTGCCTGCGAATGCGTTGCTGGAGTTTGCGCTGCTGCATTTGCGCGGTGAAAACAGTAGTCACTGGTTTGACTGGAGTGGTGTGTTTCGCGAGTTGGGCATTGCTTCGGCGCCAGCGCCTGGGCCATTGCGCTTTGACAACTACACGCTGTTGATTCAAGCCGCGATTGCCGGCCAAGGCGTGGCCATCGGCTGGCGGCACCTTGTGGATAACTTGTTGGAGCAGGGTTGGCTCTGTCGGCCGATCGCCGAAACGGCTATCTCAAGCTTCGGCTATTACGTAGTGTTGCCCCAGCGCAAACGGCGCGGGCCGCTGATCCAGCGGTTCGTCGATTGGTTGATGGCAGAGCAGGCCAGCAGCGCCGAATCGCTGACGGGCGTCGCCCTGGCGTCTATTGCGGTGTAGTGCCCGTTGCCACGAAGTTCACGTGTTCGCGGATGTGCAGGTTCAGGTGCAGCTCATCGGCAATACCGACCGCGACGCGATTCAGTCGCTCAACCACCTCGACCAGACCTGGTTCAAGACTGCTGCTGACCTGACTGAAATGCTCGATGGTCAGCCCGTAAACAGCTTGTGGCGCATTCACCAGCGTCCACCGCAAGCCGCTGCTTTTCAGGGCGTCGAGTATTTCTTCGGCGGCATATTGTTGCAGACGTTCTTGCACTTGCAGCTCATCCAGTACCGCAAAGTCGCCGACCAGGAACAGCCGTTGGATACTCGACCCCTGCATCCCGGCAATCAACGCGTCGACCGCACGGACTTGCTCGACAGCTCCGGGAACGAAGGTTTTCTCGATGTGTTCACTGTCCTTCGGCAGACCGGGCGCATCCAGCAGGCAGATCACTGCGGAACAGCCTGCGACGCTCTGCTTGACCCGTTCGGCATCGAACAGATTTCCGGATTTGGTGCGTAAACCCGGGCGCGGCGCCAGTGCCGTCAGGTCATCGAGAATAGCGATGACCTCGTGTTGACGCCGCAGCATTTCAGCCATCAGCGCACTGCCGAGGCTACTCATGGCACCATAGAGCACCAGTTTGACCACCGGGGTTTCGGCGTTTTTCATGGCTGAGCTTCCTTCTTTCCTGCTTAGTATAGGTTGTGACCTATGGGCAGCCGGAAGGGTTCGACTTTGTCGCGAGGGTTCCAGATGCAACGTATCAAGGGCTACCACGCCCATGTCTATTTCGACGCCAGCACCATCGATCAGGCCCGGGCCTTGTGTGAGCAAGCGGCGCAGTTGTTTCCGCTGAAAATGGGGCGTGTGCATGAACGGCCAGTCGGCCCGCACCCGGACTGGAGTTGCCAGCTGGCCTTCGACCCCGAATACATTGGCGTCGTCCTGCCGTGGCTGGCGCTTAATCGCAAAGGGTTGGTGGTGTTTTTACACCCCGATACCGGCGATGACCTGGCGGACCATACCGAGCATGCGATCTGGATGGGGGCGGTACGGCCGCTGGATTTGTCTGTTTTTTGAGCAGTCCGAAATTTTCGGTGATGGTGAGGGCCTCATCGCGAGCAAGCCCGCTCCCACATCTATGGTTACCCCCTTTTCTGCAATACTGTTTTTGATGCGTGGCTGGCGTGCTTTCATCTATCCGGCGTCTGAGTGGGGTGGTGGCCCCGCGCCTCGATGAGAATCGATGCCCGACGATCCTAATTACTAGAACGGCCTTTCAGCCGTATGGGAGCTCAGGGTTGTCGTCAGGCCG
>NZ_JBVASJ010000034.1:0-65234 GCF_057813935.1 Pseudomonas sp. F220 | reverse complement strand
GGCTGGGGCTGGTCTCAATACTGGATACGATAAACCGGCTTAGCCGCATAGCTTGAACCGCCGTATACGGAACCGTACGTACGGTGGTGTGAGAGGACGGCGGGGGTGACCCCGCCTCCTACTCGATATCAGACGGAGTCTGCAAATACCGGTGCCACATAACCTCGGTGATGCCGCTTAAACTCACAAAATTTCGCATCGCCCGGACGGTGCCGCCGCAAGGTGGACTTGAGGCTAACCTGCACCCGGAGTGCAAAAAGGAAAGGTAGCAAGCATCTGCCTCTGTCATGATTTTCGAGGGATGAGCGAACACGACTCGATACCCGTTGAAGCTGTAGCAGATAATAAAATGTACAGGCTTCACGGTCGGCTCCATGGCTATTGGCTACCACTCGTAAACCCTAGTCAATGCGTGGATATGTTGCTCTTACCTTCGGTCTGAATGATCGATGTTCCCTTTATTTGAGCTTCGCCACTGAGCGGGGCTTCTTCATTTATGGCTCCCTGATAGGGGAGGAACTTGAGATGTCACACATGCCAGAAAAAGCCCCGTCGTTCCGGGGTCTGCTTCAGCATCGCCTGGTCATTCGCAACGGCGGTTCATGGGGGGCTTGGCGTTGAGTGGGGTAGAGGTTTGTTTGAATCGTTACTCTTCTTTACTCCGGCGTTCGCACTCGGCTTGAGCCTCTTCCCTTGAGGTGTAGGCGCGCAGTTCGCGCATTCCGGTGTTGGTATTGAAAATATTGAATCTAGGCTCTGATGTTGTTTTGAGCTGTCCAGGGCCTTTAGTGCCATTCGTCGTTGGATATGCGGTAACCACCTCGTATTTTTTTGACATGCCGCTCTCCTGGATTTGAACCTCACTGATACCGGCAACCAGCCACTAATTCAAGCTATTAGAGAAAACCTATGGCAACCAGGCAACCCAACTGGGAGGCAATCGAGCGTGCCTACCGTGGAAGCTCACAGGACATCACGACCATTCCGATTTCGGCTTTATCAGTATTGAAAGGGATTTCTCCAAGCGTTCTGAACCCGAAGCTTTCATAGAAGCGCTGCGCATTGGTATTGGTCTTTAGCACGTCGAGCCAAACCAAGCGCTCTTTACGTATTTGCGCAAGGTGGCGAATGAATTGCAAAAGCTGCTTCCCATAGCCTTTGCCTGCCTGAGACTTGAGGAAATAAATTTTCTGGAGTTCAGTTCCGACTTGACCAGAAATGGGGGCGGGCGTCGACCAGTTCACTTTTGCAAAGCCCACCACTCGGTCTTCTTCGTCGCACGCTATGAGCCAACAGTGGTGTGTGGCTGACTCGAGCGATGTCTTGAGTGCCTGGATTGAGAAATCTGCGTTGAGGAAGTTATGCATTCCAGCGTGAGACCAGATGTCGGAGAAATGTTCCTGGTACGTCTCGCAGCCGATATCACGAAGTGCGTCGAGGTCTTTTATGGATGCCTCACGAATGTTGATCACTGCCTTGCTCCTTGCACCGATAGCTCTTCAGGTTAAATCATCTTGGGACATGAGTGGACCATGAGTAGGCCGTCCCCACCGAAAGACCTCGCCTCATAAACGAGGGAACACTGGCTGGCGGAGGGTAGGTTATGAGCGAGAGTTGGTGGCTGCAGTGAGCGCTTGTCTGTGACTCATCAGGCCTGCCGTCAGCAGCGAAACCAATAGAGCGGAAAATTAATCATGGCAGCCAGCGTCCACTACCTTGCAGGTATTTGGAGTTCCACCTGATCGGCCTGCATAGCGTCTGCAATTATTCATTGAAGATGTGCGTGCATTCTGCAGATTGGGACCCCATGCCAAGCCTCCCTCTCCAACAGTGGGCAGTGCTTTCGCGTAGCAGACGGAGCCCTCAGTTGGCGTTGGAGAGCGCTCCTCAATAGGCGGTGGAGCGCTCACCACAGTGTGTTTATGTGCACATCCTGAAATAAACGAAAGACTGATAAAAATTGATAGCAAAACCAATGGCTTGCTTTTTTTTGATGTTGTTTTGGACATTCCATTTCCCCTGTTAGTGAGGATTCTGGCCGGCGTTCACGCCACCTGACAGGTCGAGCCTCGGCAGCAAGGCGCTGCACCTTTTTTGGTGGTGTTAAAAATTAGATTAGTAGGGATTGTCCCTTCCGATAGATCTCTTTATCCATTGATTTACCGTCCGCTAGCGAAAACCAAAATAGCTTCAAAATCAGTTCCGACACTCGCAATGGGCATGCAGGCAGAATGCGGTCAATGGTGTGTAGCTCAGGTTTGAGTCGGGGGAATGATTGGCATCACTTGCACTCCATGGAGTAATCGCCGGGCACCATTGCGTGGTACATCTTGATCTGGGCCAGGCACTCTTGGAGCGTGCTCCACTGGCTGAGCGGCTTGGTTTCGCAACCTTGGGCCGTACAGTAGTGGATATACAAGGTGAACAGGGTGACTGTCATGGTCGGCTCCCGGAGTCGCTGTTCCTGGCGCAGAGCCTGCTGCACCGCGGCGATGATCCTGCCTATGTAACGGTAGTCAGGGTTTGGCGCATCTGCACGATCTACCGCACCGTCAAGCGCTCAACGCCCAGCGGCTGGGTGATTGGATTTTCTGTCGGCTTGGGGGGCTCCCGCTCAAATGGATAGTGCTAGATTGGAGGCGGGCACATACCTAGGGGAATTCAGATGATCACTGACGCTCGGGATGCAGCGAAGTACGTTGATTGCTATTCGTCTATCGAAAGCCCGCAAGTGCGGGAGGCGTTTTGCATGCTGGTTGGCGCGATCTCCACAATGAAAGGGTATAACTGCGCCCCCAAGCCGCAGGCTGAATTAAATAGATCCATTGGAATTTTTTCGGCATCCGACGGCACTTGTCCCTTCAGCTTCGTTTCCAATCATAATTGGCTTCTATTTTACTTCCGGCTGCCAGCTTTCAAGACCGAACACCATTCGCTTAAATCACTCGCCGCAGAATTTGGCGAGGTAAATGACAAGACTGATGGGGAGTGGACCATCAAGCTACGCTCAGTTGATGATGTGCGCCGCTTGCTACGGATAATCAATATTTCTTAGCCGCAAGCCTGGGTGTTCAGCGCAAGATAACGGGCAGGATGATGGACGACGCAAGGCCAGAATCAAAAAGCCCGGCGCTGGGCCGTAATACCGTTCAGTTAAGGAAATTGTAGGAGCGAGCTTGCTCGCGATGGACTCAAGAGCGCCGCGTTTAGCCAGTAAACACGCGTTATCGTTAATATCCATCGCGAGCAAGCTCGCTCCTACAGGGTCGCAGCGTTCGCTTAACTGAACAGCATTGCGGCGCTGGGCCGGGCTCTCGGATGGGCATGTTGAAATTTACATTTTAACCATGCGTGTCGGGGAAACCTCATCCAGCTTATATATGCAACCAAGCCAGCGTGCCCAGCACCACACTGACTCCCGCCGCACTATACGCGACCTTCTTTAGCCACTCCTTGCGCGTCAACAAGGTAATCGCCGCCAGCGAAATAGCAATCTGAATGGCGGTCATCGCCTGGGCCCAGCGGTGATGCTGATGCAATACCAACTCTGACTTTTCATCCCATTCTCGAGCCTCCACCTCGAGTGCTTCTGCTTTTTTGCGCACCACTTCTTTTTCATTTTTATAGCGTTGCGCTTCGGCGGTGTAATGCGCGGCATCGAGGCCGGGGATATGGATCGCCAGCTCAGACAGGTTTTGCCGGCTGGATTTGGCCTGGTAATAATTCCATTCGTTGGAGGCTTCGGTTTTCTTGATGGCGGCGTTGTTCTTGTCCATTGCCGCTTCGCTCTCCGTGGAGCCCGCCTGATAACTGAGCATGGCACCCATGGTCGCCATGATCGCCGTCATCACCGCTATCTTGCTGGCGAAATTGTCGCCGCGGGCCTGGGCGTGTTCGGTGGCGTGTTCCAGATGTTGTTCGTGCGGGCTGGGGACTTCGAAGTCTTCAGGCATGGACTTTGGTCTTTGGGAGTGAATAAGTATCAAATTGTAACGGTAGTGATCACCGAAGGCGCTATATCAATGAATAACCATCGAGTCGAGGTGACGAGTTGCTGGTTTTTGGATCGTGCTCGTTCGGCAGGACTCCGGAGGAGGGAGTGGGAGGTCTGTTGAGGATTCATCTGCATCCGAGTCAGGAGCACCGCACTTTTTGGAGAACGATCTAGAGTTGATGTGAGAGGGGCTGGCGATCATGTTTCGGCCAATCATGGGGGGTACATGGTCATGGGCCGGACTCGGCGAAGGTTGCTCTGGCATGGCATATTCTTGTTGTTCCTGGGTCTGTGCACAGGTCTCTTCGAGCCGCAGTTCAGCAATCCGCGTATGGGACTTGCTGCACACCTTGAGGGGGTCATGAATGGCATCCTGCTCCTGGCGATTGGCGCGGTCTGGATGGAGATTCACCTCGTCCCACGCACAAAAGCAGTTGCATTCTGGACCGTTCTTTACGGCACCTATGCAAACTGGGGATTTACCGTGCTTGCGGCCGTTCTCGGGACGATGGCCATGTCGCCTGTCACCGGCGCAGAACACCGGGGCGAACCATGGCAGGAGAGCTTGGTGACGGCAGGGTTTGTAAGTGTCGGGGTCACCATCATTGTTGCTGTGATGCTCATACTCTGGGGCTTGCGTCAAACACTGCCGCCCCGGTGAAACTGCACAAGTGATGCTCGTTTGGTCTGCTGTACTTCAACGGATAACACGTTCGCCGGCTTCTTCCTCGCCAGGGTGGCGTGATTGTTGGTTGTGGACTAATGCTTAAGATTGGGTAATCACCGGATATCAGGGAGAGCGAAATGGCACCAGTAGACAGGCCGCACCCAGTTAATTACGTCCACCCAAACGGCAGAGAGGCGATGATTGATTTCGAATGGGGGGATCCAGGTGATCCGATCCCAAAAGGGCTTCGTATTTCCGTGAAGTACTCTGAGGACAATATCCAGAACCTTCATGAAAAAGCGATTTACAAGAGCTTCGACGATGCAAGAAGCCAAGGCATTAAGCTGGCTACGAATATGATTGAGCAGGCCGACCAACTGTAGGTTTGTCGTTCTGCCGAGGTGTTCAGCACAAAGGGCGAGGGCGTGTCAGGTCGCTTCCCTCACCCCTCGTCAGGGGTGGTTCGAGTGATGTGCGTGCAGCTATCTGCCGTCAATCGAATACTTGCCAGGACCTGTAATGCCCAGCAGCAGAAAACCGCCCATGATACTGAGATTCTTGAAGTATTGGATCGTGTTGGCCGCGCGCTCTGGGTCAACCATAGTCCAAAAGTGATGCGCGATCAGAGAGGTACCGAGTACGAACAAGACGAAGAGAAATGCGAGTGGGCGGGTGTAAAAACCCAAGACGATCGCTATAGCAGCAAAGAACTCCATGACGACCGCAATCCCCGCAGCGACCATGGGCATGGGCGCGCCGAGTGAACTTAGGTAAGCAACGGTACCGCCAAAGTTTGTCAGCTTGCTCCAGCCGGACATGATGAAAAGGATCATCAGAAGGATGCGGGCGAGCAGGATGATCTCGTTTCTCTGATTCTCAAACAGGTTGTATCTCATGGTGTTCCGCCTGTGGACGCGAGAGAGGATGCGCAAGCAAGTCTGGTATTGACGCCTTGTGCGTACTTTTAACACTAGCAGCTGATTGGCAGCCTGCTCTCGAACAGGGAGGAGCCATGTATGCGTCAATCCACCGCTGAAGATCACCCTCCGTAAAACGTGAAGAGCGAAATATTTTGCAATATTAATTGTCGTGGACGGGCAAATATTCAACGCGACGACTAGTCTTTGCTCAGCCGATTCGGCAGGCCCTACAGGTCTGGGAAAAGATGAGCAAAGTAGTATTTGCGGGTGTTGGGCTGTCTCTCAGTTGCCTGAGTGCTCTGGTGTTCGCAGATGAAGGGATGTTCTCTACCTCATCACAGTGGATGACGGGTGACTGGGGTGGCCTTCGTAAGGAGCTACTGGACAAGGGTTATGACGTCCAACTCAGCTATCAGTCCGAGAGTGCCGCTAACCTTCACGGGGGTTATGACCACGATCATACGGCGCGTTACACCGACCAATTCAATATCGGCGGCGCCATGGATTTACAGAAAATTTTGGGTTGGAACAAAGCTAATCTGCAATTACTGATCACCGAGCGCAGTGGTCGCGACATCACCAATGATCGCTTGACCGACCCCCGCGTCGGCACGATTGGCTCGTCCGTACAAGAGAACTTCGGGCGTGGTCAGACCTGGCGGATTACGACCCTCGCCTACCAACAAAAATATTTCAACGATGTGCTCGACATCAAACTGGGCAGACTGCCAATAGGCAGCGACTTCGATGCCACGGGCTGTGTGTTCCAGAACAACTCCTTGTGCGGCGGCCTGGTCGGCCATGGCGCAACGGTCTGGTTCAACTCCCCGGTCAGCCAGTGGGGCGGGCGCATTAAAGTCAACTTCACCCCTGAGATCTATGCTCAATTGGGTGTTTACGAATACAACCCGACTCTGCTCGACAGCAACAACGGCTTCAAATTGAATACCTCGGGCCGCCAAGGCAATACCTATGTCGGGGAAGTTGGCTGGACGCCCATGCTGGGTGATGCCGGGATGGCCGGCAAATACATGGTGGGCACCTATTGGAACAGCGCCACGGCCGCCGACGTGCTTGAAGACGCCAACGGCAATGACAAAGCGGTCACCCGCGCCGCAGCCGATCAGCATGATGGGCGCTATGGCATGTATGCCTACGCACGCCAACAGGTCACGACTGTCGGGGGCGATGCCAAGCGCGGGCTGAGCCTGTTCGCCCACTATGGGCAATACGATAAAAAAAGCAGCACCCTCGATTGGCAGGCCCAGGTCGGGCTCATTTATGCCGGTCCATTCGATGCCCGTCCACAGGATGCCGCCGCGATCGGTTTCAGTGAAATGCACGTCAACCCGGCCTTGACGAAAAACCAACAGCTGCAGAACGAAGTCAGGAACCTGGATGACTACAACAATCCGGCCTTCCAGCCTGTCCAGCGAGCTGAGTACGTCGCCGAAATTCATTACGACTTCAGACTGACCCCATGGCTGATGCTGCGTCCCAACCTTCAATACCTGGCCAATCCTGGTGGGGTGTACGAAGTGGACAATGCTGTGGTCGCGGGGTTGACGATCAATACGGTGTTTTAAACAAACAATCCGCGGTCCAGGTACTAAAAAGTACCGCGCCAATAACCTGTGATAACAGGACAAAATAATGCCTGGTCTCGACGAAAACGCTAGCCTGGTCCCCTTTTTGCCCTCCCGGCGGGGAGTGCTTAAAGGCCTGTTGACGGCCTATGCGGCCTCGTTCATTCCTTGGGCATTAGCCGAAGCGGTGGAAAGTCCGGAGCAGGGGGCGTTTCTGGCCCTGTCTGCGATCATCGCCGGTCGTCAGTCCCTTGACCACGAAATGGTGAAGAGTCTGTACGAGGCGCTGCTGGCCGATGACCCGAACTTTGCCGGTGAGGTGAAGGATCTGCTGAAGCTGGTCAACGATCGCCACATCGACCCGATGCAAATGCAGAAAGTGCTCGATGCGGAGAAGTCATCATTGGCGGCTGTACCACGCAAAATCGCCACCGCCTGGTTCATGGGCGTGGTCGGCAGTGGTGAGCACGCGCGTTGCCTGGCGTATGAATATGCGCTGAATGCCGTCATGGTCGCCGATGTGCTCAAGCCTCCGACCTATGCCTATGGCCCCTATGGAAGCTGGGCAAGTAAACCAACTGTAGAGGTGCCAAATGGCTGACCAACTATCGGCTGATATCGTTGTTATCGGTTCGGGAGTCTGTGGGTCGCTGGCGGCCCTGAAGCTGGTCAAACAGGGGGCGTCGGTACTGATACTGGAAGCGGGGCCGGTCATTGATCGGGGTCGCATCGTCGCCGCATTCCGCAACTCGCCGCGCAAGGGCGACTGGATGTCACCCTACACCAGTACGGATTGGGCACCGCACCCGGTCTATAAACCGACTGACAACGGCTACCTGGTCCAGGCAGGCCCGTATCCTTATCCTGCCGAATATATTCGCGGCGTCGGCGGTACCACTTGGCACTGGGCCGCCCAGGCCTGGCGCGCGGTGCCAAGCGACTTTCGGATCCATAGCCTGTATGGCGTGGGCGTCGATTGGCCGCTGACCTATGAAGAACTCGACCCTTTCTATCAGGAAGTCGAGGAAATCTGGGGCGTCTCGGGGGCTGATAACACCGGTTCACCACGCAGCAAGCCGTTCCCGATGGAGCCGGTGGCCGAACCCTACGCCATGCGTCGCGTTCGCGAGCGGCTGGCCCCGACCTATGCCATGGTGAGCAATACCACGGCGCGTAACAGTCGCAGCTACGATGGCCGCCCAGCCTGCTGTGGCAATAACAGTTGCCAGCCGATCTGCCCGATTGATGCCCAGTACCATGGCGGTATCGCCATTCAATCGGCGGTGGACGCCGGGGCGAAGCTGCAGTCCAACGCCGTTGTCTACCGTATCGAGCATGACGATATGGGCAAGATCGTTGCGGTCCATTACTACGACCCGGACAAGCAGACCCATCGCGTCACCGGCAAGACCTTCATCCTCGCTGCCAACGGCATCGAAAGTCCTAAGCTGCTGTTGCTTTCGGCCAGCGATAAATACCCCAATGGACTGGCCAACAGCTCCGGCATGGTCGGGCGCAACCTGATGGATCACCCAAGCACTTCATTGACCTTCGACGCCGATGAGGAAATGTGGCTGGGCCGCGGCCCGCAAAGCCCAAGTTCGATCAATACTATGCGCGATGGTGCTTTTCGTTCCAAACACGCAGCTTATCGGCTGGATTTCACCAATATCTCGCGGGTCAACAGCGCCACTGACGCTCTGATCGCCGATGGCGTTTACGGTGTGGAGTTTGAGAAACAGCTGCGGCATCGCTCGGCGTTCGAACTCAACGTCAAGGACGTACTGGAAGTGCTGCCCAACCCCGAGAATCGCATCACTCTGAGCTCTAACAAAGACAAACTGGGCATTCCAACGCCCCAGGCTCACTACTCCATCGATGAATACACCCGGCGCGGCGCTGAGGCGTCGCACAAGGACTTCGCCCGGATCGCAGGCCTTCTGGGGGGCACCAACCTGCGCTACACCGCCGAAGGCAGCTTCGCCAACAACCAGCACATCACCGGGACCATGAGCATGGGCCATGATCCGAAAACGTCGGTGGTCGATAGCTTTGGTCGTACCCATGACCATGAAAACCTGTTCATTTGCAGCACTGGCATCATGCCGACAGCGGCGACGATGAATTCGACCATGACGGGCGTTGCTCTGGCGTTGCGAACGGCGCACCACATTCAGCCTGATCGCATCATTGCTCGTGTTTTGTCGTATGGCTCATCGATCGAACACGTGCGAGGCTGACCCCGATGAACTGGAAAAACTGCCTTATTGGTCATGTGATCGCGGTCGGGGCCACACTTATCGGTGCGCAAACCAGCGCGGCGGCCACCGACAGCGATTTGATTGCGCGTGGGAAGTACCTGTCCACAGCGGGCGACTGTGTCGCCTGCCACAGCGTGCCTGGTGGCAAGCCGTTTGCCGGCGGGCTGGCCTTGTCGACACCGATCGGCGAGATCATTGCCACCAACATTACCCCATCGAAAAGCGCCGGGATCGGCAACTACACGCTGGAGCAGTTCAGCGCTGCGTTGCGCAAGGGTATCCGCGCTGATGGCAAGCATCTGTATCCGGCGATGCCTTACACCTCGTACGCCAAAATCAGCGACGAGGATGTGCAGGCCATGTACGCCTATTTCATGAATGCCGTTGACCCGGTGGACACCGCGTCCAAGCCAACCCAGTTGCCGTTTCCGTTCAACATTCGCTTGTCGATGGCCGCGTGGAATCTGTTATTTCTCGACGCCAAACCGTTCACTCCCGATCCGTCACAGAGTGCCGAATGGAACCGTGGCGCTTACCTGGTAAAGGGCCTGACTCACTGCAGCGCCTGCCATTCGCCACGCAATCTGATGATGGCCGAGGTGTCGTCGCGTGACCTGGCCGGTGGCGATGTGGGCACCTGGCATGCACCTAATATCACCTCCGACCTCAACAGTGGCGTGGGTGGCTGGAGTACCGAGGAGCTGGTCAAGTACCTCAAGATCGGGGATGGGCTGGGCAAGGCCCAAGCTGCAGGGCCCATGGCTGAAGCGGTCGATCACAGCCTTCAGTACTTGAGCGATGTCGATCTGACGGCCATTGCGATCTACCTCAAAGCTGTGCCTGCCCAGCATGATCCTGCCAACAGCAAGCCGGTCTATGCGTTGGGGCAGCCATCCGATGAGCTGAGCAGCATCCGTGCGGTCGCATTGCCGGTCGATGGGAGCAAGATGAGCGGCGCGCAGATCTACGACGCTTATTGCGGCACCTGTCACCAGGCTCAAGGTCAGGGCAGTTTCGATGGCGGCCTGCCATCGCTGGTGCATAACACGGCGGTCGGTCGCAGCAACACCAGCAATCTGGTGATGGTGATTCTCGACGGGGTCAAGCGCAACGCCGATGGTTCGGACGTAAGAATGCCAGGCTTCGCCAAGGAGCTGGATGATCAGCAAATCGCCACGCTGGCGAATTACCTGACCTTGCACTTCGGCAACCCGGCGGTGAAGGTCAGCGCGAGTCAGATCAAGGACTACCGAGCGGGTGGTGCGTCATCGAACCTGGTGGCAATGGCCCAGGGCTCCATGGCTGTCGGTGTACTGATCGTGATCGGGTTGCTGCTCTGGTTAATGCGCGGCAGGCGCCGTTCGTAGGCCCACGGTAGTCCTTCTCCGCGGGCCGGTTTGTAGTGAATACGAAGAGTGTTGCTGTACGTTGAACGCCCGGGGGCTTACCAAACGCGATGTTGTGAGGGGTGTCATGGGGGAGATAGCCCGCGGTCGCCTAATGGCTATAGCGCTCCTATGCGTAGTCGAAAAAGCTTCTCTGTCTGCCAGCAGGCAGCATATGGAGCTGCTAGTGTTAAGTCCGCATGCCGTCAAAGTCGCTGCAGTCTGGTGGGTGTAAGCCGCAGTTTCGTTCGTGACCAAGCGCTACGCCTACCGCTGTTGTTCGTTGGCAGTGGTGTAATCCAGGATCTTCCTAATCCATCGAATGGCTCTTAATCCAGGAAAAAATCATGGCGAAGGTACTTGTTCTCTATTACTCAATGTACGGTCACCTCGAAACGATGGCTGGCGCAGTGGCCGAAGGCGCACGATCCGTACCCGGCACCGACGTGACGCTCAAGCGTGTCGCTGAAACCATCCCGGCCGAACAGGCAGCTGCCATCGGCGTCAAACTCGACCAGAAGGCACCGGTGGCGACACCTGACGAGCTGGCCAATTACGACGCCATCATCTTTGGCACACCGACGCGCTTTGGCAATATGGCGGGACAGATGCGCACGTTTCTCGACCAGACCGGTGGACTCTGGATGAGCGGTGCTCTCGTCGGGAAGATCGGCAGTGTTTTTGCTTCGACGGGTACCCAGCATGGCGGCCAGGAAACCACTATTACCTCGTTCCACAGCACACTCCTGCATCAGGGGATGGTCATCGTGGGTGTGCCTTACACCTGCGCAGGGCTGACCAACATGAGCGAGATCAGCGGCGGTACGCCCTATGGCGCGACCACCCTGGCAGGCGCCGACGGGAAACGGCAACCGTCACAAAATGAACTGGATATTGCGCGCTTCCAGGGCAAACACGTCGCTGAGCTTGCAATAAAGCTTGCGGGCTAAAACAATCCCGTAAACGGGAACATGTTGCAGGACCGCAGTCGAGCTTCGTTGGGCTGTGTAACGCCGGGGTGGTTATCTCCTGAGGCCATAAAGATAGGACTAAAAATTATTAGACCCACAGAGCAGGCTTTGCTAGAACAATAACTGCGCGGCTCCCACCTTGAAGGAAACAGGTTGAGGTGAGAGCGTGCTGCTAGAACTCCATTTACCTAAATGGAAACCGCCCAACATTGAGCTGGGCAACGATCAATGAGTCTGATTGCCAACCTTCGGGTAAATCGCTGCGCATCTGGCCAACTGCTCGCGCACCAGTGCATAGGGCTCATTGATCCCCTTCTTTTCCTTCCCGCAAATTCTGCACTGTTGATGTAACTGATCTCGGTCGCGATCACCTCGCGGCGTCGATGGCATCTGGTGAACTTCGTCCCGGTGCAACAGCTAGCGTCCCGTGATATAGACTCATGCCAGTTTTTTGAGGCGTGGGGAGCCGAGTCTCTTAACCCACAGCCAATACTCAGCGAAAGCCATGTCTAGTCGGAGACGGAGAGAGCAATGGAAGTGCAAACAAATAAAAGTGCCATCGCAAGCAATAGGGATGCATGGAATGACTCTGCAAAGCATCATAAACATACGGATGAGTGGCGGGAGCGTTTAAGTTTGGTTAGCCGCGCGGATTTTTCATGCCTGGATCAGACGATCACGTCCTTGCTTCTCAATGTGGGAATCGATGGCAAAGATGTGGTGCAGCTAGGCTGTAATAATGGTCGAGAGAGTCTTTCGCTTTTTGCGCTTGGCGCCCGCTCCGTGGTTGGAATTGATCAATCAAGCGCCTTTCTTGATCAGGCGCGCGAACTGGCGTCTCACTCCCCGCATGATCCCGAGTTCATAGAGGCCGACATCCATTGCCTGTCGCCTGCACTCCACGATCGTTTCGATGTTGCGCTGATTACGATTGGTGTATTGAACTGGATGCCCGATATTGCGGACTTCCTGTCTCATGTCGCGAAGACGCTCAAAGTGGGCGGCACCTTGGTGATTTATGAGACGCATCCGTTCCTCGAGATGTTCGATCCCGAGTCGACTGATCCCTTCCGTGTAGGCAGCTCCTATTTTCGTGTGGAGCCCATTGTCGAAGACACCGCGATTGTCTACGCGGGAAAAACCGAGGCAAAAATCTCCCCGTTTTATTGGTTTGTCCATCAGATGGGTGACATTGTCACGGGCTCAATAGAGGCCGGGCTTCAGATCACACACTTGAAGGAGTACGCGCATTCCAATCGCGAGGAAATATACGATCTGTACGAGAGTCAGGAAGCGCAGTTACCTATGTGCTTCACGCTGACGGCAGTTAAGCGCCAAGCGTGACGAGTGTCCTCCGTATCCATGTAACCGAATGTCGTGACACAAAAGCCCAGGGCCCGGATTCAGACTAGGTCATTGGTCGGGCTTTTTCTTTTGGGCTCCAAAGCTTCAAATTTCCGGCTAGGCTCCAACGCGTTGATGATCAGTATTTCCCAGGCAACAGGTGCTTGCTGGTATTGATCAACGGTCAGAATGGAGCAATAGATGAGTGATTCTTACATTGAAGACGATGGGGCTGAGTATCCGATAAATAACCTCGTACGCTGTGGCCAAATTCCTTACAAGGTTGATTTCGAAGGCGCAGCGATCGACGACTTATCCAGCAAGACCAAGTCGAGCGTGGCACGAGGGAGTGGCAGGACGAAATTCCTCCCCAAGGCGATTCACCCGTCGAAGAAGTAGTTGAGATGTAGCCATCACGCCTCGCCATGTGCGGGGCATTTCCATGTATGGCTCCCAGTAAACTGAGAGCCATACCCGCCAGAAAAAACCGACGGACTCCAGCCGAGGTCGCCCCTCAACCAGCTCCCTTGCCAGCTGTACTGCTCAAATTGGACGCGCCCAGGAAGTAGAAGAACCCGCCCGCCACAATGAAGAGGGCGAGCATGTAGAACATGTAGTGGGGAGGCTGGCTCGCCAATGCAAGCCCGCAAAGAACCGGACCCAGTGCCGCGCCGAGGTTGGACAGGTTTTGCGCTCCGTAGTACATACCGCGCAGGTTGTCCGGTGCAATGGTGTCGATGAACATGTATTCAGCGGGGAATACGATAATCTCGCCGACAGTGAAAATGCCCATTGAGATCACCCAGAGCACAACAGTGGTCGACAGGGCGAAACCCGCCAGGCCAAGCATGAACATACTCAGTCCTGCTGCCAGCCACAGATTCAGGTGTCTGGGGGAGATCCTCCTGCCGATGGAGTATTGCAAGCAGATCACCATCATCGCATTGGTAGCCACAACGGTACTGATGATCTGATAGGTCGTTTCAGGTGTGGTCGTGACCACCAGATACTGCGAGAGATAAGCCGTGAATTGGCCAAAGACCACGGCGCTGAGTAGCCCGCCGAGGGTGAAACAGACCAACCGATAATCCTTGAGCAGAAGTTTTCCCACCGCCAGAAACGGTGCGGGCTTCTGAGTCGCATCGACGGCTCTCAGGTCTCTGTCGCCCCAAACGAAATAAATGAGGAAAAACCCGACGCCAAGCCCCGCGGACAACAGGAACGGCAAACTGATATCCAGTTTAGCCATCCCCGCCCCAAGAAACGGGCCGACGGCATAGCCGATATTGGTCAGGGTGTATTTGATCGAGAACACTTCGCTGCGATCAGTGACTGGAAGCAAGCTGCCAAATCCTGACTTGACCGCGATATCGATCACCGCATAAGCCAGGTTGATCAGCACCAGGCATAGACAGAAAAGCCAGAGATCACGGGCAAGAAACGTCCCGAGAAACCCCAGGGTGAACAAACCGCTGAAGCCCAGAATCAGCCGGTAACTGGACATATTGTCGACCAGAAAACCACCGTACAGGCTCAACAGCGATCCAATGACCAGTGTGCCGCCAATGACCAGGCCGATATCGGCGACGCTCAGGGCAAAACTGCTGGCAAGGTAGATGACCAGATAGGGCAGGGTTATGGCTCGCGCCAGGGTCAATATCAGAGACGCCGAAAGCAGCAGATTTACCGCTCTCGGATAGTCTTTTAGCGTGGTCAGCATCCTTGCCTCATCGTTCAGCAGTTTGTTTTTATGAGATGGGTTAGCAGTGCATACAGAAAAAATGCGCACCAACCTTACTACGGCATCGAGCACAAAAGGCGATTTTGTATCTCTTGAAAAACCTGATCACCCCACTGCTTGCGACACGATGAATTAGCCCCGAATTTGCTGCATACCTCTCATCTGCGCTTGCCCAGTGATACAGTCGCCTTTTCATAATGAGGGAAGGTCATGCGGATTTTGATAGGAGCTCTTGCGATGGCTCTGCTGGCAGGGTGCATGACGCCCGCGATGAACGAGGCACGGTCAAAAAGCCCGTACAAGACGCTTTCTTCGAACAAACCGGAAAAAGTCGTGGCTCAGTGCATCCAGTTTGCGTGGCAGGATGAGTCGGTATTCGGTGTCGACGCCGGAGCATTTTTGCAGCCGGGTGAGCCTGGCGGTTTTACGGTCTACACCACCGGAGCGCAATACTTTGTCGACGTGCAGAGTGCTGCGTCGGGTACCACCGCCAACTACTACGCGGCATCGGACAGCTGGGTCGCCAAGCGCAGACTGGCCGCGCTGGCAACCTGCCTGTAACCCTTAAAGCGAAAGGCTTGGGTGAAGTGTCTCACTCAAGCCTTTCGTTTTTTCACACACGGTAGTATTTGTCTGCGTCACGTTGATTCCTTCTGTCTCATGCTGTGCCCTACCTGAATCGAGGAAGCGGAGGCTCGATAGGCTTCAATGACGTTAGGGCATTTCTAACGAGTGGGGCTTCGGTCTCTATCTCTCTGAGGCGGTCTCGTATCCTGAGCGCTGTGGGATGGCCACCTTGGTGGTCGACCCAGTCTGCGATTTCTTTGCAGGCTGCGGCCAGTCGTACCTGACGAGAGTCGAGGAGTGTCAGCAGTGTGGTGATGGACTCTTTTTCGGACATTTGGAACACCTCCGTTGAGAGAGGAAATCTGACAAGACGCAGCAAAAAAGCCCGCGAGGAGCGCAATGCTGTTCAGTTAAGCGAACGCTGCGACCCTGTAGGAGCGAGCTTGCTCGCGATGGATGTTAACGATAACGCGTGTTTACGGGCTAAACGCGGCGCTCTTGAGTCCATCGCGAGCAAGCTCGCTCCTACAATTTCCTTAACTGAACGGTATTACGCGAGGAGCGAGCTTTTTGCCGATGAGGCCGATCCTTCAGCTGAAATCAGTATAGACCCTATAAATAATAGTGGTATCTATCACCTCTAACGAGATGAAGCCCGTCTGCTGACTGCGTTTAGTCGTTGGCATTCACGGTCAGCTTCTGCTTCGCGATCAAAGCCATCCCCTATAAAACCGCCTGTGCGGGTATCGGCAATCCGGTACCAGTCGGCTGCTGGAACGGGGTGAGAAGCCTCACCCTCTCTGCGACCCCGGATGATTATCTTGTTGTAGCGCTTCACAACGAAAATGTCTTCCATGGCGTCACCGATATGATTCGTGTCAGAACAACTATAGAAGGAAGTTCGAAACGTGCAAAAACCTGCGCCAAGCGGTCTTTCATCTGAAACGCTGAAAAAGGTCCGACTAGTCACTCAACCGTTGGAACGACCATCCCGTCACCTCCCATCTCAAACGGTGTGTGGGCTCTAGCGCTGCCAGAAAGTCGGCATCATGGGACACCACAACAAGGGTTCCCGGAAAGTCTCGCAACGCATTCTCGAAAGCCTGTACTGACTCAAGGTCCAGGTGATTGGTGGGCTCGTCGAGCAACAGCAATTGGGCAGGAATTGATTTCCAGAGGGCTACCGCGATGGCTGCTTTAAGACGTTCGCCACCACTCAGATGGCGACTGGGTTGAACGACACGCTGGGCGTCGAGTTGCAACATGGCCAGTCGGCTGCGTAGTTCACCTTCGGTCAGTGGTGTGTCGAGCAGCCCCGGTTGTTCGACGATTGAGCGTTCATCATCGAGGAGTTCAAGACGTTGATCCAGATAGGCGCAGGGCACGTGAGTTGTGCAGGTGCCGCTGAGAGGCGCCCACGCTACGCCGCCGGCAAGCATTTTGAGCAGGGTTGATTTTCCGCATCCGTTGGGACCGCTGACGGCTATGCGCATCGGTCCAATAGCCGAGCAGGTCACATAGGTCGTCGGGGCGCTGGTGGGTAACCAAGGCAGTTGTGCATCAACCAACGTGAAGACCTGCCGACTCGCAGGTACGGCTGTTCCCGGCAGAGATACCAAGGTCGGGCTTTGCGACATCACTCGCGCATTGGCTTCACGTACTTGCGCATCGAGTCCGGTTTTGCGCGCCTGATGTGCCTGACGGACATGGCCCATTATTTCTGTTGCGGCGCCTTTCATGTCGGCGCGTTCGAATCGCGAGACGTTGGCAGTGTCAGCGTTTTTACGTGAGCCGGCGGCGCGGCGCTGGAGGGTGTCGTGCTCGCGCTGTTGGCGTTTTCGTTCGCGTGTACGTTCGGTGCGGGCATGTTCAAGTGCCGCTTTTGCGGCGACGTGCTCACTCTGGCGTTGAGCACGATAGGCGTCATAGTTGCCGCCATAGACGCGAGGGCCGAGAGCGGTCAGCTCGACGATCCGCTGCATGCGGTTGAGCAACTGTCGATCATGGCTGACAACGATCAAACCACCCTGCCAGTTCTTCAGTGTGCTCAGCAGCCAGGTGCGACCTTCGGTGTCCAGGTGGTTGGTGGGTTCATCGAGGACCAGCAAAGCGGCGGTTGTCAGGAGCGCGCCAATGATGGCGACGCGTGCCAGTTGGCCGCCGCTGAGCAGGTCCGTCTGGTGCTCCGGGTCGACGCCGGGCAAACCAGCCTCGTCCAAAAGCGTGCGCAAACGTTCGGGTAAGTCCCAGCGCTCGTCCACCCGCAAAAGGTCTTCGGTCGAGGCCGTGCCCGCAGCCAAGCGCTTCAAGGCATCCAGCGCATCCGCGATTCCGGCGGCCTGCGCTACGGTTTGCCCGGCCAAGGCAAAGTGATCTTGAGCCACGTAAGCGACATCACCAAAGCGTGTGATTTTCCCGGATGAGGGGACTAGCTGGTTTGCAATCAGTCGGGCAAGCACACTTTTGCCCATGCCGTTACGGCCGACGATGCCGGTGGGGCAATGATCGAAACTGAGAGTGAGTGAATCGAGCAGTGTCTCGCCATCGGCGAATTGGAAACACACCTGATTCAGGGATACGAGCGCGGGCAGCCAGGTGACGTGAGTCATCAGCACCTCCAAAAAATGTCGGATAGGCCAACAAGCGCCAATGGCGGCTTGTTGCGAATACATTCTGGAAGGCTTAGTTGTTCACTTCGGCGGTCGTCCGGCGTAAGGAGAAGGTGGCTAGCCTAGCTCATGATGCTTTTTTCGTACAAGGGTTAACGACTCCTCAGTTGAACCATGGCGGCCGTTGACCGCGAGCTGTTGCAGGCGTGCCCGATGCTTAAGCCAGTACTGCCACCGCTTTGATCTGTGCCCAGAGTTGCTGGCCGGGGTGCAGGTTCAATTGATCTCGAGAGTAGCGGGTGATCCGCGCCAGCAACGCGGTGCCCGCGGCATCAAGGCGTACCAGTACATGGGCGGCGTTATCGGCGGGGATTTCGCTGATCACCGTGACCGGCAAGCGATTGAGGATGCTGCTGTGCCCGGCGTCTTGCAGGCTCAGGCTGACGTCGCGAGCCTGAACCTTGAAGCGTAGGGCCTTTCCGATTCCAAGGGGAGAATGTGCGACTCGCACGCTCAACAGACTGCCCGGCAGTTGCAGGGTCAGGAGTTGATAGTGGGCATCGTAGTCATTGACCTTACCTTCGATCACCACGCCGGCATCGTCACCCAGTGCCATCGGCAGATCGAGTCGAGCCAGGGTTTCGCCGATGGGGCCGCTGGCCAGCGCTTTACCCTCGCTGAGCAGGACGATGTGATCGGCCAGACGCGCGACTTCATCCTGCGAGTGGCTGACGTACAGCACCGGGATGTCCAACTCATCATGCAGGCGCTCAAGGTAGGGCAGGATTTCGTTTTTACGTTGAGTGTCCAGCGCTGCCAATGGCTCATCCATCAGCAAGAGCTTTGGACTGGTCAGCAGGGCGCGAGCAATGCCGACACGTTGACGCTCACCCCCCGACAGATTCAATGGATGGCGATCGAGCAAGTGGCCGATCCCCAGCAGTTCGGTGGCATGGGCCATATCAACTCGCCGTTGCTGAGACGGGATACGCCGCAGTCCGAATTCGAGGTTGGCCAGCACCGACAAATGGGGAAACAGACTGGCCTCTTGGAAGACGTAGCCCAGCGCTCGTTTATGGGGTGCGACGAAGCGCTTTTTGCTGCTGTCTTGCCAGACTTCGTCATTGATCTGGATAAAGCCTTGATCAGCTTTTTCAAGGCCTGCGATACAGCGCAAACACGTGGTTTTACCTGAGCCGGAATGGCCATACAAGGCAGTGACGCCGCGCCCCGGCAGTTGCAGGTCCAGATCCAGCGAGAAACCGGGATAGCTCAGTTGCAGGCGAGCGTGAATCAACGAGGTCATCAATCAGCTCCAGCCAGCTTTAGTTTTGCGGCTCGAGTAGAGCGCGAGCAGTATCAGGAACGAGAACACCAACATGGCGCCCGCCAGCCAATGGGCCTGCTGATATTCCATGGCTTCGACATGGTCGTAGATCTGTACCGACACCACACGGGTTTTCTCAGGGATATTGCCGCCGATCATCAGCACCACGCCGAACTCACCGACGGTATGGGCGAAACCGAGTATCGCTGCGGTGATAAAGCCAGGCCTGGCCAACGGCAAGATGACGCTGAAGAAGGTGTCCCAAGGGTTGGCGCGCAACGTCGCGGCGACTTCCAGTGGACGGGTACCGATGGCCGAAAATGCGTTCTGCAACGGTTGTACGACAAAGGGCATTGAATAGATGACGGAGCCGATCACCAGGCCGCTGAAGCTGAAGGTCAGGGTACCCAGTCCCAAATATTGGGTGAACTGACCGACAAACCCGTGAGGACCAAGGGAAAGCAGCAAGTAGAAGCCGATCACCGTCGGCGGCAGCACGAGGGGCAGGGCGACAATCGCGCCGACCGGCCCGCGCAACCACGAACGGGTACGTGATAGCCATAACGCAATCGGAGTGCCGATGATTAACAGGATCACCGTGACCAGGGATGCCAGTTTCAGGGTCAGCCATATGGCGGAAAAATCGGCACTCGATAGCGGCATTTAGAGTTGGTAACCGTAGGACTTGATGATGGCGGCGGCTTTCGGACCTTTGAGGTAGTCAACCAGTGCCTTGGCGGCCGGGTTGTCTTTGCCTTTGTTGAGGATCACCGCGTCTTGTTTGATCGGGTCGTGCATGGCGGCCGGAACGATCCAGGCTGAGCCGCTGGTGACTTTGCCGTCTTTATAGATCTGCGACAAGGCGACGAAGCCCAATTCGGCATTGCCGGTGGAAACGAACTGATAGGCCTGGGTGATGTTCTGGCCTTCGACGATCTTGTTTTTGACCTTGTCAGTCAGGTCCAGTTTGGCCAACACCTGAGTGGCGGCGAGGCCATAAGGCGCAGCTTTCGGGTTGGCGATGGACAGATGTTGATACTGGTTGTTCGTGAGCACTTTGCCCTTGGCATCGACGTAGCCGTCTTTGGCCGACCACAGCGCAAGGGTCCCGATTGCGTAGGTAAAGCGCGAGCCCTTGACGGTGTCGCCTTCGGTTTCGAGTTTCTGCGGGGTGGTGTCATCGGCGGAAAGGAACACCTCGAACGGCGCGCCATTTTTGATCTGGGTATAGAACTGGCCAGTGGCGCCATAGGCAGCGACCAGCTTGTGGCCGGTGTCCTGTTCGAAGTCAGCAGCGATGGCCTGAATCGGTGCGGTGAAGTTTGCTGCAACCGCAACCTGGACTTCATCGGCCTGAGCTGACCCGAAAGCGAAGACTGCGAGCAAGGATGCCAGGCAGGTAGGGGCGAAACGTGAAACACGAATAGTCATGAAGCGGCTCCGTTGGGTCGAGTACGGTGGGCAGTTTGTTATTGGAACAAGATTCTGTGGGCGCGGGCTTGCCCCTACAGATTCTTCATCGCTATATAGATTAATATATAGCGAATCGGCGACGAACGGAACTGGAGGCATTGACGCAGGGGTTTTGCGGCGGGAATCAAATAGAGAAGGCCGCGATCTGGATCGCGGCCTTGTACATTGTTAATGCGCGGTCAATTTAGCCAGAGCCTGTGCGGCCAGCCGCGTGGTCAACTCAGCTGTCGACAGTTCAACGCCCAGACGCACTGCCTGTCCGGACCAGAGGTTGCTGAAGTCAGCCTCGCCTTTGGCGCGCAGCGGCATCAAGGCGCCGCCAGCGAGAGGGAAGGCTGGCGCCGCTGCACTGATCGGGCCGAGTTCGCGCATGACCCGGTTGAGAATTCCCCGAGCAGGGCGGCCGGTGAAGATATTGGTCAGTGCCGTCTCGCTCTCTTTGGCGGTGCGCAAAGCCTTGTGGTGAGACGCCGTCACTTTCGCTTCTGGTGTGAACAAATACGCCGTGCCCAACTGAACCGCTGAAGCACCTAACGCGAAGGCCGCGACGATTCCACGGGCATCGCCGATCCCTCCAGCGGCGATCACCGGGATTTTCACCGCGTCGACGATCTGCGGAACCAGCGCCATTGTTCCGACCTGGCTGGACAGGTCATCGCTGAGAAACATCCCGCGATGGCCACCGGCTTCATAGCCCATGGCGATGATCGCATCGCAACCGTGCTGCTCCAGCCAGATGGCTTCATCGACAGTGGTTGCTGAGGAAAGGATCTTTGCTCCAGTCGCTTTGACACGGTCCAGCAGCGACTTTTCAGGCAGGCCGAAGTGAAAACTGACCACTTGCGGGCGAAACTCTTCGACCACTTCGCAGGTGGCGTTATCGAATGGCGCACGGTTGGACACAGGTGTGGGGGCATCGAAGTCAACACCCAGCTCGCGATAGTAAGGTTCCAGCAGGTTTTTCCAGTCGCGTTCGCGACCTGCGTCGGTGGCCGGTGGTTGATGGCAGAAGAAGTTCACGTTCAATGGTCGCTGGCTATGCTGGCGAATAACCTTCAACTCCTCGCGCAGTTGCTCGATGCTCAACATGGCGGCAGGCAAGGAGCCCAGACCTCCGGCGTTGCAGGCGGCGATGACCATGGCTGAAGTGGTCGCGCCAGCCATGGGCGCCTGAATGATCGGCAATTCGATGCCGAGCAGGTCAAGAATGCGGGTATCAGGCCATTGACTCATTTTTGGTTCTTCTCCGACGTTAAACAAAACAAGGACGGCAACAGGGGTTGTATCAGGAGTGAGGGGTGCAGTCGACTTTCAGCTCGGTTGTCGATTGTGTTTTTGGCGGCATTGACTTGAGAGACGATAAGACTAATGTCCCTGTCATGACGATGAATGCCAACACGTTCATCACCGACCGTCGCTCTACCAGGAGGCGCTATGTTCAATGGTATTTTGATCGAGAAAGATGAAAGTGGTTATCGGGCCAACCTGACTCAAATCAGCGAAGATCAGTTGCCGGAGGGGAATGTCACAGTTCGCGTGGCGTATAGCACGTTGAACTTCAAGGATGGCTTGGCTATCACCGGCAGCATCCCGGTAGTGCGCAAATTTCCCATGGTCCCGGGTATTGATCTGGCCGGGACTGTCGAAGTCAGCAGCCATCCAGACTACAAGGCCGGGGACAACGTCCTGCTCAATGGCTGGGGCGTAGGCGAAGATCATTGGGGTGGTCTGGCGCAGAAGGCACGGCTGGACGGTGATTGGCTGATTCCCTTGCCTGCGGCGTTTACTCCGGCTCAGGCCATGGCGATCGGCACTGCGGGTTACACAGCAATGCTCTGCATCCTGGCGCTGGAGCGTAATGGGGTGAAACCGGATCAAGGCGAGGTACTGGTCACCGGCGCTAACGGCGGTGTTGGCAGCTTTGCCATCGCCTTGTTGGCCAAGCTCGGTTATCGAGTGGTGGCGTCCACAGGTCGCACGTCGGAGCACGCCTACTTGCATCAACTGGGGGCCAGCGAAATCATCGACCGGGCCAGCCTGTCCGAGCCTGGCAAACCGCTGGCCAAGGAACGCTGGGCGGCGGTGATTGACTCCGTCGGCAGTCACACGCTGGCCAATGCCTGCGCCAGCACCCGTGCCAATGGCATTGTGGCTGCCTGTGGTCTGGCGCAAGGTATGGATTTTCCGGCGTCCGTCGCCCCCTTCATCTTGCGCGGTATAACCCTGGCCGGGATCAATAGCGTGACCCAACTCAAGGCCAATCGGATCGTTGCCTGGAATCGCCTGGCCAAAGATCTGGATTTCGCTTTGCTACCGCTGATCAGCCATGAAATTGGCTTGAGTGAAGCCATAGAGGCTGCGCCGCGGTTACTCGCCGGTCAGTTGCGTGGTCGGGTTGTGGTGGATGTGAATCGTTAATCGAGGCGTTTCAGGGCTCGGGTGAAGCCCCAATGCCGTTCAATTAAGGAAATATAGGTCCCTATTGTAGGAGCGAGCTTGCTCGCGATGGACTCAAGGGCGGCGCGTTTATTCAGAAAACACGCGTTATCGTTAATGTCCATCGCGAGCAAGCTCGGCTCCTACAAAAAGCTGCGTTTGCTTAACAGAACGGCATTGGGGCAAGCCCCCTCGCCACAGACCATAAGATGTTCTAAGACTGGGTCTCACGCTCAAGCAACTGGCGTTTGCGTTCCACACCCCAGCGATAGCCCGAGAGGTTGCCGTCGCTGCGGACCACCCGATGGCAGGGGATCGCCACCGCCAGACTATTAGCACCGCAGGCTTGAGCGACGGCGCGGAACGATTTTGGTGCGCCGATGCGCTGGGCGATTTCGGCATAGCTGGCGGTGCTGCCCGCCGGAATCTCCCGCAGTGCCATCCACACGCGCTCTTGAAAAGCCGTGCCGCGCAAATCCAGAGGCAAATCCAGGCCAATGGCCGGCGTCTCGATAAAACCGACGACTTTGGCGATCAGTTGCTCAAAGTCATGGTCGGCGCCAATCAGATTGGCGCGGGGGAATTTGTCCTGCAAATCATGGACGAGGGCATCGGGATCGTCCCCCAACAGAATCGCGCAAATCCCACGGTTACTTTGTGCAACCAATATCGCACCGAGGGAGCATTGGCCAACGGCAAAGCGGATGTCGGCGTTCAGGCCGCCGGCGCGGTAGTCGCCGGGTTTCATGCCGAGCAGGTTATCGGCTGACTCGTAGAAGCGACTGTTGGAATTGAAACCGGCGTCATACAGCGCGTCCGTCACTGAGTTGCCATCTTCGAGTCGCTCGCGGACTTTACGTGAGCGGTGACCCGTGGCGTAGCCCTTGGGCGTCAGGCCGGTGACTGCTTTGAAGACCCGGTGAAAGTGAAAAGAGCTCAGGCCCGCCATCTGCGCCAACTCCTTCAGGCTGGGCAGGGTCTCGGCGGATTCAATCTGGCGACAGGCCGTTGCGACCAGCGCCGAGTGCTGCGCCGCGACATGAGTCTGGTCGGCCGCTGCGCGTTTGCTCGGACGATAACCGGCGGCCTGCGCTTCTTCGGCAGTGTCAAAGAATTCGACGTTCTCAGGCTTGGGCAGGCGCGCCAGGCTGCTCGGCCGGCAATAGATTCCTGTGGTTTTCACCGCGTAGACAAACTGACCGTCAGCGCGCGGATCGCGTGCCAGTACCGCTGACCAGCGAGGGTCATTCTCTGTCGTGGTTTTTGCGGGGGCCGTTGACATGGTGGTCTACTCGTTGAAAGGTTCAGGTCAGATTAGCCAGCAAGACGGCTGAGAACACTCCGGGTCTTGCGGTCAAACTCCGCTCTGGAGGTTTCATCAGTCGGCGGTGCGAAAGGTGAAATTGATGCGTTGGGCGCCGAGCCGCGAGTGCTGGCCGTCTTTCAGTGGCAGTATGCCGTGATAGCGCAAGCGATCTACACCGCCCCAAACCACGATGTCTCCATGAAACAGCGGCACCCGTTGGCTTTTATCGCTACGTTCATGGCCGCCGAACAGAAACATCGCCGGTAGTCCGAGGGATACCGAAACGATGGGTGCGTTGTAGGAGCGTTCGTTCTTGTCCTGATGCAAGGACATCTTGGCCCCAGGCACGTAGCGGTTGATCAGGCAGGAGTCCGGCATGAAGTCGCTGAAACCTGCCTCCAGCGCTGCGGCCTGAGCCAGCGCCAGGAACACGGCTGGCATCTCGGGCCACGGCTGGCCGGTTTGCGGATCGATGCGGGTGTAGCGGTAGCCGGTTCGATCAGTCGTCCAGCCGAGTGTGCCGCAACTGCTCAAACCGACTGACATGGTAAAGCCCCCCGGGGTGACCATTTGCCGAAACGGCGCTGCCAGCAGAACCCTTTCGAGCGCAGGTAACAACCGATCTTCCCATGGCAGGGCAAAGCCTCTAAGGACGAAAGATTGTTCGCCGATCTGTTCGGTTTTGGCGGGTTGTTGAACGTCTGCGTCGGCAAACAGATCGACGGTTGTCGAGTTCATGTCATCACTGTGCATCGTGAAATATGACTCCAAGCGTATGCCGTTTACCCGTGTGCAGGCGACTCACACCGTGACGTAACGTGACTCTGTAGAAACCACGAACGCCCTGTACCGGCCGCTGATGGACGGCAAAGATCACTGCGTCGCCTTTCTTCAGACCAATAACCTGCGCACGCGACTGCATACGCGGGCGTTGTTCCGTGATGACGAACTCGCCGCCGGTAAAGTCCTCTCCAGGCTCTGACAGCAAAATCGCCACCTGCAGTGGGAATACGTGTTCGCCGTACAGATCCTGATGCAAGCAGTTGTAGTCCTCTGGTCCATATTGCAGCAATAAAGGTGTCGGCCGCTGCTGTCCGGCGTCATGACAGCGCTGGAGGAAATCCTCGTGCTCCACCGGATAGCGCGTTGGCAGGTTCATTTGCTCATTCCAGCGGTTGGCCAACGCAACAAGCATTGGATACAACGCGCCGCGTAATTGGGCAACGATGTTTGGCAATGGGTACCTGAAATATTTGTATTCGCCTCGACCGAAACCGTGTCGTGCCATCACCACATGAGAGCGAAACAGAGCTTGATGCCCATACAGGGCACTCAGATTGTCGCAGTCGGTAGCGTCCAGGAGTTCGCTGATAGTGGCGCTACCGTTCTGGTCAAGACTGTGTTCGATCGCGGTCCAGTCCAGAGCGGCAAGACGCGGGGAGAGATTGTGCGCGCTCATCTCTGCGCCTCACGGCGAACAGTTGGAAGGCGATTCGTTGAGCGGGTGTGTGCATGGGACATGGTCTGACTCCTGAACCAGAGGTTGAGGTCTGCCAGTCTAGGGAGCGTTCACGCCGCTAACACTCCGGCGCTTGCGGTCGAATTTCGGAAGGGCGGGGCGGTAGTGGTCAATCAAGGCAAAGGGGAGCGTGACATCCATGTTGCTCCGGTGTGCTTGCGTCGTCTTAAAGCGCTTTGCTGACGTTGACATCGCTGATGATGTCGTCGCTCTGGCCATGAATGGCTGCCAGTGCGGCTTTGGCCTCTTCCACAGTGCCGGACTCAAGCTGAGCGAATTCGAAACGACGCTCGCCATTGAGTTTGTATTTGATGACGTACTTGGTCGTTTGGGTCACGGTCGTTCCTGTTTGTTTGTCGCTGTGCGGGAGCGGGTTTCAGCGCAGTTTCGAGCTGGACCGGCGGATGATCTTGATCGAATGGGTCAAGGTCGGTTTGCGGGTCACGCTGATCGCTCTGTTGCTGACCGTGTCGATGGTGATGTTCCAGAAACCGGTGCTGGGTGCAGTGATCCTCGCCGGAAACTGGTCGAACGCACCGCCGTGATAGGTATGGCGACCGCCATTTTTGAAGCTGCGAAAGTTGGCGTCGTTCATCAGCCGGATGTTGCAAACCTGGGAGCATTCGATGACGACGATATCGTCTTCATTGAGGTGCTCGCGCTGGTGGATAAATTTCATGGGCGCCTCCAGAAGGGCTTTTTCTACAAAATCAAAACGATAGCTTGATCAATGACGCAGTTTATCAGCCCAAAGGGTTTAATATCGGTCTGACGCAGGCGGCTTTGACAATTAAGAACAGTTATTTGGGATTTTATGAGAGATAAACCCCTACGTCTTGGAGAAAAACAGCATTTGCGTTGTCCGACCGTCTTTATCGGAGGTTTTGTATGAAGTGGCTGGTGTGGGTTTTGGCCTTGGCTATGAGTGGTTGTGCGACGGTCGCGGACATCAAGCAGACGCCGCCAACCATGGTCGTGATCTCGGGAAAAAGTCCGCAGGACTACGCCAAGTGTGTGACCGAAAAACTGTCCAGTAGCCGTGGTGCCTTGCAGATCGAGCCGCACAAGGACGGTGTGAGGGTTATCGTCCCGCAAAAGCTTTCTTCGGGGCCGGCCGCAGTGTTCGATATTGAAGAACGTTCCAGTGGCAGTAGCATCAAATTATTTGAGCGGATGTCCAATGTGCCGCTGCGACCTTGGGATGTGCGCAATGCGGCCACGGAGTGTATTTCCGGCTGATTGCAGTTCGTTTTTATTGCGAGCGTCACGTTCATTTGAAAGCCTGAGCCTGTACGAACACAGTGTGTTTGTGCAGGGTCAGGCTTTTTTGTGCCTTGCAGGAACGTAGGGTCATGCAGGTCGAGTCAGTGTCTAAAACTGTGCGTCGTTCATGCTTCAGTTGGCATTGTGGTTGACAGTCTATGACCTACTATTTATAGGTATATGCTTTATGGGTCTAAACATATAACTAAAAAATGGAGTTCGACATGATCCCTCTGCATCGCATCGTGCTGAGTAGTCTGATGTTGTTGGCGTTTAATAGCGCCAACGCCGTAGATGGCCAAAAGATCTTTACTCAAGGAGGTGCACAGCCCGGTGCGACGGCTTGCCTGGCCTGTCATGGCCCTGATGGAATGGGCTTGGCGGCTGCCGGGTTTCCCCGGTTGGCCGGTATTTCGGCGGGTTACTTGAGCAAGCAATTGCAGGACTTCAAGAGTGGCTCTCGAGTAAGTCCGGTCATGCAGCCACTTGCCCAAGCCTTGACCGAAGAAGAAATTCAGGCGGTGACTACTTCGCTGGCAGCCATGCTTGCGCCCAAAACACCTGTCATCACCCGCAGTGAGTCGCCGAAGAGCCCGGGCGAAAAACTCGCGTTGCGCGGTGCCTGGAGTCGACAGATTCCTGAGTGTGTGATGTGCCATGGGCCGGGTGGCGTGGGTGTCGGTGATGCCTTTCCACCTCTGGCCGGCCAGTCTTCGGGCTATTTGGTGGCGCAATTGAACGCCTGGCGTGATGGCTCACGGCGTAACGACCCGAATGACTTGATGGGGCACATTGCCAAGTCTTTGAGCGTGGATGAGATCAAGGCTGTGGCGGACTATTTCGCATCGGTGAACAGCCAGGAGGCCGCACAATGAAAGCATTTCTCTTCACTTCGCTGGCTTTGGTTCTGCCGAGTATGAATGTTCATGCCGCGCCGATTGCCATGGAAGATCAATCGCAGCTGCAATCGCCTACTGTCGCCAACACCCACATCGAATATTTCCAGCCACCTGCACAAAGTGAACTGCCGGATAACGCCTACGGCAAGTTGGTGATGGAAGGTTACGCGTTGTTTGTGGATACCAAGCGCAAAGCCCCGCAGTACGTTGGTAACGGGCTCAATTGCAGCAATTGCCACCTTGATCAGGGGCGTCTGGCCAACTCTGCACCGTTGTGGGGGGCTTATCCGATGTATCCGGCTTACCGGAAAAAGAACGACAAGGTAAATACCTTTGCTGATCGTTTGCAGGGCTGCTTCCAGTTCAGCATGAATGGTGGCAAGCCACCGGCGGCTGACAGCCGTGAGATTACCGCGTTGTCGGTCTATTCCTACTGGTTGGCGAGTAAAGCGCCGATCGGTGAGCAGTTACCAGGGCGCGGTTACCCGGATGTGGCGCAACCTGCCAAAGGTTATGATTTCGCTCAAGGACAGCAGGTCTATAAGGAGCAGTGCTCCGTGTGCCATGGCGACAACGGTCAGGGGCAGAAAGCAGGGCAGGACTACGTGATGCCGCCGCTCTGGGGCAAGGACTCCTACAACTGGGGTGCCGGCATGCATCGAATCAATACGGCGGCGTCTTTCATCAAATACAACATGCCTTTGGGTAAAGGGGGCACCTTGAGCGACCAGCAAGCCTGGGATGTCGCGGCGTTTATCAATAAACATGAGCGGCCACAGGATCCGCGCCTGATCGAGGGATCTATCGAGAAAACCCGGGTCAAGTTTCATGCAAACGATGGCGTCAATGTGTACGGAGAACAGGTCGACGGCGTGCTGATTGGTCAAGGCATCCGATAAACTGTCGTGAATCGATACAGATGCCGTCGAGACTGGCGTTTTGGCGGCATTGTTATTTGGGGGAGTCAGCGATGAAGCGTGAACAGGTAAGGGAGAAGCATGCTGAGGGTAATATTTCGGCGACCCATGTGATTCAAAATCCGGCCAATCCGGGTGAGTGGATTGTGTTTTTCAAGAAAAGTGCAGGGCGCAGCTTTTTCCTGGTGGATGACAGCGATGAGGTTGAGTCATTTGGACGACTGGATGATCTGATCGAGACTGTGCGTGGGCTCGGGATCAAGTTCGCTGAAATTCATATGTGATTACGTCAGGGGCTCGCAAGCTTACTTGCAGACCACCACCACACTGCGGCTCTTGAAGTTGCCGACGTCGACACCCAGCGTTTTTTCGCTTTCCTTGGCCGAGGGCGTGCCGTCGGTGCCAATGATGTTGTAGCCGGTACCGGCGCATGAGGCGTCTGCTTTTTCATAGCAGGTGGCCCATGAGTTGGCCTCTCCGGAGCAGTCAATGGACAGCCCTTGTTGGCCGTTGTTCAGATAAGTCTTTTCGGCGGTGGCACAGCCACTGAGCGCTGCCAGTATCGCGCTGATTACCAGAACTTTTTTCATGTCGATTATCGTCGTCAAAGTGTTGAGATAAAGGGGTACGACTGGGCGTGAGGAGAGATTATAGCGAAAGGCCATTCGGGTACAGACAGGTACAGGTACCGGCAAGCCCTGCACAAAGGCAGGGTCTGAGTCGACGCGGGGTCTTGCGTCAAGGCTTGGCGTTGCGCCGCCGGGCAGGAGGCGCCGGTTGGTCCTGCAGTACCTCTGCCACTTCAATCGCTAGCGCTTCTGACGGGAAAGGCCCGGCAACGTTTTCGCCGCCGACACAATCTACCCACCATTGGCCATCTTTTGCCTGATTGATCAGGTAACCGTTTACGCTTTTTACTGACGACATCTATCTGTCTCGCTGGCTGGGTCTAGCGCGTAATGATAACGCCAAATGGGGTTTGAAAGCGCAGTTGTATCCCCCTTAAAAGCGGGGCCTGGCGGCAAGAAGGTGATTTACGGCAGGCTCGATATGTAAGATGCTGCGGAACTATCGCGCCTAATATTTCTCGTATGATGGCATCGGTTAGCCCCTGTAGGGCATTGTAAGGTGCTCGCTGCCTGATTAGACTGCGCCGAAATTCGTACGTACAGCCCTTTTAAGGACTCATATGATCAAGAAATGCTTGTTCCCAGCAGCCGGTTACGGTACTCGCTTCCTGCCAGCGACCAAGGCCATGCCAAAAGAAATGCTGCCGGTGGTGAACAAGCCACTGATCCAGTACGGCGTAGAAGAAGCGCTGGACGCTGGCTTGACAGAAATCTCCATTGTTACTGGTCGTGGCAAGCGTGCCCTGGAAGACCACTTCGACATCAGCTACGAGCTGGAAAACCAGATCAAAGGTACTGACAAAGAGAAATACCTGGTCGGCATCCGCAAGCTGCTCGACGAGTGCTCGTTCTCCTACACTCGTCAAACCGAAATGAAAGGCCTGGGTCACGCTATTCTGACCGGCCGTCCATTGATCGGTGACGAACCCTTTGCCGTAGTGCTGGCGGACGACTTGTGCGTCAACCTGGAAGGCGACGGTGTGCTGACCCAGATGGTCAAACTGTACAAACAGTACCGTTGCACGATCGTGGCGATCCAGGAAGTCGACCCGCAGGAAACCCACAAATACGGCGTGATCGCCGGCGATTTGATCGGTGATGACCTGTATCGCGTCCGTAACATGGTCGAGAAGCCAAAACCTGAAGATGCACCGTCCAACCTGGCGATCATCGGTCGTTACATCCTGACCCCGGACATCTTCAAGCTGATCGAAGAAACCGAGCCGGGCAAAGGTGGCGAGATCCAGATCACCGACGCCCTGATGAAGCAGGCGCAGGACGGTTGTGTGATTGCCTATAAGTTCAAAGGCACGCGTTTCGACTGCGGTGGCGCTGAAGGCTACATCGAAGCGACCAACTTCTGCTTCGAACACTTCTACAAGACAGGCAAGGCTTACTGATAGCGCTTCACCGTCTTGTTCTGAAAAGCCACCTTTGGGTGGCTTTTTCATTTTCCGGCCCCATCTAAACCTTCAGCGCTGCCCAAAAAAGCCGCAGCGGTTATGCTGGTGGTCTGCTTAGGAGATTGAAATGGCCTACGATTTTGACCTTTATGTAATTGGTGCCGGTTCCGGCGGTGTTCGTGCAGCGCGCTTTGCTGCCGGCTTCGGTGCCAAAGTGGCTGTGGCCGAGAGCCGCTATTTGGGTGGTACTTGCGTCAATGTGGGTTGCGTACCGAAAAAGCTGCTGGTGTATGGCGCTCACTTTGCTGAAGACTTTGAACAGGCTCAGGGTTTTGGCTGGTCGTTGGGCGAGGCCACATTTGATTGGTCGACGCTGATTGCCAACAAGGACCGCGAAATCAACCGGTTGAACGGTATCTATCGAAATCTGCTGGTCAACAGCGGCGTCACCCTGCATGAAGGTCACGCCAGGCTGATCGATCCGCATCAAGTGGAAATCAACGGCGAACGCTTTACTGCCGAACACATTCTGGTTGCCACGGGTGGCTGGCCGCAGATCCCGGATATCCCGGGTCACGAGCATGCCATCAGTTCCAACCAGGCGTTCTTCCTGAAAGAACTGCCCAAGCGCATTCTGGTGGTGGGCGGCGGTTACATTGCGGTTGAGTTCGCCGGGATCTTTCATGGTCTGGGTGCAGAAACCACACTGTTGTATCGCGGCAATCTGTTCCTGCGCGGCTTCGACGGTGCGGTGCGCACGCATTTGCAGGAAGAATTGACCAAGCGCGGAATGAATCTGCAGTTCAATGCGGATATCGAGCGCATCGACAAACAAGCCGATGGCAGTTTGAAAGTGACGCTCAAGGATGGTCGCGAGCTGGAGGCGGATTGCGTGTTCTACGCCACGGGTCGCCGTCCGATGCTGGACAACCTGGGCCTGGAAAACACCGCGGTGAAACTGGATAAGCGCGGTTTCGTCGAAGTCGATGAGCAGTATCAAACCAGCGAACCCTCAATTCTGGCCATCGGTGATGTGATCGGCCGCGTTCAGCTGACGCCGGTCGCCTTGGCTGAAGGCATGGCTGTGGCACGACGCCTGTTCAAGCCTGAGCAATACCGTCCTGTGGATTACAACATGATCCCGACGGCGGTCTTCAGCTTGCCGAATATCGGCACTGTTGGCCTGACGGAAGAGCAGGCCAGAGAAGACGGCTACACCGTGGAAATTTTCGAAAGCCGTTTCCGGCCAATGAAGCTGACAATGACCGAGTGTCAGGAGCGCACGCTGATGAAGCTGGTGGTAGACGCCAAGACCGACAAGGTTCTGGGGTGTCACATGGTCGGGCCAGAAGCGGGTGAGATCGTTCAGGGGTTGGCGATTGCCTTGAAGGCTGGCGCGACCAAGCGCGATTTTGACGAAACCATCGGCGTGCATCCTACGGCCGCGGAAGAGTTCGTCACCATGCGTACACCCGTGGCCAGTTAATCGTCTTTAGCGGGCTCGCAGGTACGTTCCGCATCTGGCTCTGTGATTGTCACGGACGCCAGGTGCAGGGCTAGGCCTGCTTCGGCTTTTGCCAGCGAAAGCTCCAGCTCCTTGTGGGTTTTGGCCTGCTCGTCGACGGTGTGCTTGAGTGATTGGCTTTCCAGCAAGGCGACGCGCAAGCGTTCCTGGAGGAGGGTGCGATCACTGTCGACGCGGCTTGAATGCTCCAGCAGCTGCTGATGACGGCTATTGATTTGCTTGAGCTGCTCCTGGATCAGGCTCAACTCTCTGAGCGTGCCACGGTTTTCGGTCAATAGGCGTTCATTGTCGCGGTGCAGCTGGGTGATCTCATCCTGACGCACCAGCGCGCTCTGCTGTGCCTGGCGCAACTCCATTTGAACCTGCTGCAGCTGACCTTCATGGCGGCGTTGTTCTTGCTCGCGCTGTTCTTTGATGGCGTTGCGGTAATGTTCCAAAGCATCGCGAGCGTGCAGGTGCTTTTCTTCCAGCGAGCGAATCTGCTCATCCTTGTCTTTCAAGCGTAACTCGAAGTCGCTCAGTGCCTGGTTCAGTCCGGCGTTGCGGGTTTGCTCGGTCTGTAGCATCGAGCGGGTGCTCTGCAATGTATCGGTCTCATTGGTGAGCGCTACGTTCTGGATCTCTAGGTGTTGCTTGAGCTGAGTCTGAGCGTTGATGGCTTCGGCCAGCTGCGTTTCCAACACCTTTCTTTGCGATTCGAATCGTGCCTCAGCGCGATCGATCGGTTCCTGAGCCTGCTCCTTAAGGCGCTGCGCCAAGCGCACAACCAATCCTGTCAGCTCGTCATCAATCTGCTCCTGCGGGGCGCTCAGGCGTTCGTCGCCGTCGTCCAGCTCCTTCAGGTAGCGATGGATGGTGGTCTTCGACCCGGTATTACCCATCTCGATACGTACTGCATCGATGCTTGGATGTTCGCCGCGGGCGAGGATCGCCAAGCGTGCTGTTTGCACCACCGCTTTATTTACGCCGCCACGAGCCATGTGTTCTCCTACGATTTCGTACTGTAGTATGTACCACGTATTTACGTACTATATCATGCAAGTATTAGAGTTAGAGATTTGTATTTTTGGCATGGGATATACTGGTATTATCCCGTGTTATAGCTGTTCCGAAGTGTTTATCGCTCTATCTTCGTACACAACACCCCCGTAGGAGCGAGCTTGCTCGCGAAAAAAACTGAGAGCGCTGAGGTGCATCTGGCTTCCCGCGTTATCGTTAACGATCATCGCGAGCAAGCTCGCTCCTACCCAGGGTCACCGCAAGGTCATTCCCATGAGCGATCTGGATCGCTATCTGCACGCGGCAACCCGCGAGAACACCCGACGCAGCTACCGGGCGGCCATCGAGCACTTCGAAGTCAGTTGGGGCGGGTTTCTACCGGCGACCAGCGATAGCGTGGCGCGTTACCTCGTCGCCCATGCTGGCGTGTTGTCGATCAACACGTTGAAGCTGCGGTTGTCGGCGTTAGCGCAGTGGCATAACAGCCAGGGGTTTGCCGACCCCACCAAGGCGCCAGTGGTGCGCAAGGTCTTCAAGGGCATCCGCGCCTTGCACCCGGTCCAGGAAAAGCAGGCCGAGCCGTTGCAGCTTGCGCACCTTGAACACGTCATCACCTGGCTGGATCAGGAAGCGCTTCAAGCCATGGCTGACGGCGATCAGCCAACGCTGCTGCGGGCCAGGCGCGACGCCGCGCTGATCTTGTTGGGCTTCTGGCGTGGGTTTCGCAGCGACGAGTTGTGCCGCGTGCAAATAGAACACGTGCAGGCAGTTGCCGGTTCGGGCATCACTCTGTATTTGCCGCGCAGCAAAAGTGACCGCGACAATCTGGGCAAGACCTATCAAACCCCAGCGCTTCAACGCTTGTGCCCGGTGCAGGCTTATATCGAATGGATCAGTACCGCCGCGTTGGTGCGTGGTCCGGTGTTTCGCGGCATCGATCGCTGGGGCAACTTGAGCGAAGAGGGCTTGCACGCCAACAGCGTGATTGCGCTGTTGCGTCACGCGTTGCAGCGCGCGGGGATTCCTGCCGAGCAGTACACCAGTCACTCATTGCGCCGGGGCTTCGCCACCTGGGCTCACCGCAGCGGTTGGGATTTGAAGTCGCTGATGAGTTATGTCGGCTGGAAGGATATGAAATCAGCGATGCGCTATGTAGAAGCCAGCCCGTTTCTCGGGATGACCCAAGTCGCTGAAAAGCGTATCGGCGACTAGCTAACGTTTTCTTCTATTAATACTATCTGCTAATAGCCAAAACCAATCAGCAGCATCAGCTTTGCCAATGAGCCATCAGGGAGTTGAGTGGGTAGGATTCACCACATCAACTTTTCAACCCTGACGGAGAGTCACCGATGCCTATCATCAACAGCCACGTTAAACCGTTCAAAGCAACCGCATTCAAAAACGGCGCATTCGTCGAAGTGTCGGATGCCGATCTGAAAGGCAAATGGTCAGTCGTGTTCTTCTACCCGGCCGACTTCACCTTCGTATGCCCGACCGAGCTGGAAGACCTGGCTGATAACTACGCCGAGTTCCAGAAGCTGGGCGTAGAAATCTACAGCGTGTCGACCGACACCCACTTTGCCCACGCCGCATGGCACAACACTTCGCCTGCGATTGAAAAAATTCAGTACACCATGATTGGTGACCCGACCCACGTGATCTCCCGCAACTTCGACGTGCTGATCGAAGAAGTCGGTCTGGCTGACCGCGGTACCTTCGTGATCAACCCTGAAGGCCAGATCAAAATCGTCGAGCTGAACGACGGCGGTGTAGGCCGTGACGCCTCCGAGCTGCTGCGCAAAATCAAGGCTGCTCAATACGTCGCTGCTCACCCAGGTGAAGTCTGCCCAGCCAAGTGGAAAGAAGGCGAGGCCACTCTGGCTCCGTCTCTGGACCTGGTCGGCAAGATCTAAGTCCGTGAGTCGATTGAGGGTGATGAGCTCTTAAGCACGTAAACCGCATCGCCCCAAAAAACGCCTGGGCGAGTCTGCCCGGGCGTTGTTTTTTCTACGAATCACCTCTCTACCAAAAGAATGGAAATCGCCCGTATGTTGGACGCCAATCTAAAAGCTCAGTTGAAGTCATACCTGGAACGGGTCACCCAGCCGATCGAGATCGTCGCCTCCCTTGACGACGGTGCGAAATCCCAGGAAATGCTCACGCTACTCAAAGACGTTGCCAGTCTTTCGAACCATATTACGTTGCTTGACAACGGTACTGATGCGCGCAAGCCATCGTTCTCGTTGAACCGCCCTGGTGCCGAAATCAGCCTGCGCTTCGCCGGCATCCCGATGGGCCATGAATTCACTTCGTTGGTGTTGGCATTGCTGCAAGTCGGCGGCCACCCTTCGAAGGCCAGCGTCGAAGTGATCGAGCAGATCCGCTCGCTCAAAGGCGAGTTCAACTTCGAGACTTACTTCTCGCTGTCTTGCCAGAACTGCCCGGACGTGGTCCAGGCGCTGAACCTGATGGCCGTGCTTAACCCGAACATCCGCCACGTCGCCATTGACGGCGCGCTGTTCCAGGACGAAGTCAATAATCGTCAGATCATGGCGGTGCCAAGCGTTTACTTGAACGGGGTCAACTTCGGCCAGGGCCGTATGGGCCTGGAAGAAATTCTCGGCAAGATCGACACCAGCGGCATCGAACGCCAGGCTGAAAAGATCAGCGCCAAAGAGGCCTTTGATGTGTTGGTGGTAGGCGGTGGTCCGGCCGGTGCTTCGGCTGCGATTTACGCTGCCCGTAAAGGCATTCGCACCGGTGTTGCTGCCGAGCGTTTTGGTGGGCAGGTGCTGGACACCATGGCCATCGAGAACTTCATCTCGGTCCAGGAAACTGAAGGGCCGAAACTGGCCGTAGCCCTGGAAGAACACGTCAAACAATACGACGTCGACATCATGAATCTGCAGCGCGCCGACGCGCTGATTCCCGGCAAAAACGGGGCATTGCATGAGGTCAGGTTCGCCAGCGGTGCTTCGCTCAAAGCCAGGACAGTCATCCTCGCGACCGGCGCACGCTGGCGTGAAATGAACGTCCCGGGCGAGCAGCAATACCGCAACCGTGGCGTCGCGTACTGCCCGCATTGTGACGGTCCGTTGTTCAAGGGCAAACGTGTGGCAGTGATCGGCGGCGGCAACTCGGGAGTCGAGGCGGCCATCGATCTGGCGGGTATCGTGGCTCACGTCACGCTGCTGGAGTTCGATGTGCAGTTACGCGCCGATGCGGTGTTGCAGCGCAAGTTGCACAGCCTGCCGAACGTGACCGTGATCACCCATGCACAAACCACCGAAGTGACCGGTGATGGGCAGAAGGTCAACGGCTTGCGCTACAAGGATCGGCAGTCTGGCGAAGTGTTGAATGTCGAGCTGGAAGGGATCTTTGTGCAGATTGGTTTACTGCCCAACACTGATTGGCTCAAAGGCACCCTCGAGCTGTCGCCTCGCGGTGAGATCATTGTCGATGCGCGTGGGGAGACTTCAATGCCGGGTGTGTTCGCTGCCGGTGATGTGACCACGGTGCCGTACAAGCAGATCGTCATTGCGGTGGGCGAGGGGGCCAAGGCATCGCTCAGCGCGTTCGATCACTTGATTCGCACATCTGCTCCGGCATAACCCCGCGATGCAAAAAAGCAACCCCCCTGTAGGAGCAGCCGGTCGACGCTCGATTGGTCCGGGCGGCGTTCCGACGATGGACGTTAACGATAACGCGTGTTTTCTGAATAAGCGCGCCGCCCTTGAGTCCATCGCGAGCAATCGAGCGTCGACCGGCTGCTCCTACACTCGATCTGTGATTACAGTGGCGTCGGTTGAATAATTTCAACCCAGTAGGCGTCCGGGTCCTTGATGAAGGCCAGGCTCTTCATACGGCCGTCGTTCAGGCGTTTCTGGAAGTCCACGCCCAGCGCTTCAAAGCGTTCGCACGCGGCGCGGATATCCGGCACCGAGATGCAGATGTGGCCAAAGCCTCGTGGGTCGGTATTGCCGTTGTGGTAGGCGAAATCCGCGTCGTTCTCGGTGCCGTGGTTGTGGGTCAGCTCGAGAATACCGGGAATCGATTTCATCCACTCGGTGCGCGCGGCAGCGTCGGCCGGGATCTGTGCTTTATCCACCAATGCCAGGAAGTACAGGCTGAATTCGGCTTCCGGGAAGTCGCGTTTTTCCACCAGGGAGAAACCCAGGATGCGGGTGTAAAAATCCAGCGATTTGGTGATGTCCTTTACGCGCAACATGGTGTGGTTGAAGACGAATTTTTGAGTGGCGGTGTCAGGCTGGGCGGTCACGCCCGGGAACGTGTTCAGTTCGTGCAGGCTCATGGGCCCTCCAAAAAATAAGTGGGGCAAACGGCGCTCCAGATCACGAGCAATCCCTTTGCTTGCGGTTGACTGGGCTTCCTTGCAGTGAGCCAATGATACGCAAGCGTTGCTGGCAGTGCCAAACCAAAACCATCGGCCTATTGCCTGGTGACGTTGCGGGCCTCAGACTTTATCGTTCGACCTGCGAGTGCTCATTGCAATGATCCAACTGTATAAATCCGTATTCATGTTGATTTGCCTGCTGATCGGCAGTGCCAGCGCTCAGGCGGCCGATCCAGTTATCACGTGGCCCAATGGCTGGGAAGTGGAGGCGTTGTCGCAAGATGACACAACGGGCGAGTCGTCCAAAGTGTCCAGGCAACGAGCGGTTAAAAATGATCAAAACGGAACGCCGGTCATGGTCATGGAGTTGACCATGACCCAGGTTGAAACCGGGCATGAGGTCAATCTGCAAGGCGTGTTGCTGGAGATGCGCAAGTCAGTGCAGAAGGATTTCGTTTCGGGGGGATATCAAAGTGTTTGCAACAAGATTCACTCAGCCACATTGGGTCGGCTGTCGGCGCTTGAAACCACTTGTACCATCACGCAAAGCGGGCGGCACGTGCTGTCTCAAACATTAGTCGCTGCGGTCGATGCCGATAAAGCTTATGTCCTTTCCTATGCAGGGCAAGCAGAGGCTTATGCGGCGAGCCAGGACGAGATACTCATTGCGCGAAACAGCCTGAAATTGTAGTTGTTTGCTCAATAGTGACGGACTTTTCGCCGGGATTTGCTGTTAGCTAGTCGAAGGGATTAAGTACAAAGTTATAGTGCGGGTTCGGGCTGGCCAGATGACCTGGCAACTGGGTGCGCATTCACCTGTACGCTTTCTTAGTGGCTGGCGCGGACCCTCTGCTAGTTTCCGGGTATTTCTAACTGGATCGACGATCATCGTTACATTAATTGCTGCCTTAAACGAAAAAAGGCCCTGCATATGCAAGGCCTTTTATAGGGCACAATCGCTTAAGCTCGCAGCCAGGACTCAACGGTGGCGGCACCGTACTGTTCCTTCCAGGCTTTCAAACCGCGGTGATTACCGCCCTTGGTTTCAATCTGTTCACCGGTATGCGGGTTGTGGTAGACCTTGACCACACGGGCCCGGCGCGTTTTCGGAGGAGCCGCCAACTGGCTGGATTTGCCCGGGGTCGGATTGAGGATGGCGATGATGTCGCGCAGGCTCTTGCCGTAGGTTTTCATCAGGCCTTGGAGCTTTCCTTCGAATTCGATTTCTTTCTTGAGCCCGGCGTCATTCTTCAGCGATTCCAGCTGCGCAAGCTGTTCTTGAAGGGCCTTTTCAGCGGCACGAAATTCAGCGAGTCTGGACAATATCTTTACTCCAATAGTGTATTTGGCTGATACCAACCGCAAACAAAGCTATAAGCCAAGAGCCTTAGGACGACTCGGTGATAATGGCTCACCTGCAATCTTGCACAGGCTAGAAAAATTGTAGTAGTTAATGCGCCAAGAGTAAATCATGTCTTTCTCTGCATGTGATGGATAAGAGTCGCCTGATGCAATTTTGGCACATGATTCAATTGACAATATGGCGATTTTTTCCGGTAATCCTCGCTATTTAATGGTGATTTAATGCAAGGAGGAATTCATCTCCAGGCATGGGCCGAGCGAATAGATAGCCTTGCAGAAAGTCCACACCTTGTGCGGCGAGATAGTCACGCTGTTCAGGTGTTTCGACACCTTCTGCAACGATGCCCAGATCAAGCTTGCCTGACAGTTCAATGATGCTGTCGAGTATATGACGGGACAGCGCGTCGACACCGATCATCGCCACAAAGCTCTGGTCTATTTTCAGGAAGTCCACATTGAACTGACGCAAATAGCCCAAGCTCGAGTGGCCCGTACCGAAATCGTCGATGGCGATCATTACACCCAGCTCATGGAGTTGTTTGAAGAGCTCCAGGGTGATGTCTGTTGGCTCGATCAGCTCGCGCTCGGTCAGTTCCAGAACCAGCGTGACTTTGCCGAGCGGGAACGCGCCAAGAAACTCCTGGCAATCTTCAACGAGCTCAAGGTCACGGCAGTGGCTGGCGGTGATATTGATGCCGATATGAAATCCATCAGTGAACGACTGGGCATGCGGAGCAAGCACTGCAGCGGTTTTCCGCATCAATGAGCGGGTCATTGGGACGATCAATCCGCAGTGTTCGGCAAACGGGATAAACAGGTCTGGGCGCACCAGGCCTTCTTTTGGGTGTTTCCAGCGCATCAACACTTCCATGCCTGCCCATTGCTTGTTATCGCCGCGCACCACCGGTTGGAAATAGGGAATAAACTCAGCCGCCTCCAATGCACGTTGCAACTCACGGCTAGGCGAGGATGAGCGTTTTTGCAGCCAATGGCCGATGGTTCCGGAAATGACTCCGAAGAAGATTAGCAGGCTGAAAAGAGCCGGGTACCTGGCCTTCATATAGCGCCAGACTTCTCCCTCGGGCATACCTGCTTCGACGCTATAGGCGTAGCGCGATGACGTTAGATGATTGGGGGCCACGGGGAAAACCGGCAGGCTCGAGTTACGGACCTGACCATCGGCAGATAACCAGTTGGAGCCTACCTGCAGCACCAGGTCTGTATACCGGCTTATCAAGCGCAGTGCGTTAGTCAGATGGTAGCCATCGATAGTTGCAAGAGCTCCCTGACTGCCCTCGCTCTGTCGATAGACAAGCAGGGCGGTATTTGGCGTGACGGGATTGCCGCTCGCCAGCCACAGCTTGCCGTCGACATAGTCATTCGGGTTCAGCGCTTGCTCTACTACATAGTCGCCAAACAGTGAGCTGCAATAGTTGCTGTTATTCCAGATCAGGTTGGTAGAACGAACGAAAGGGCCACGGGTGACTTGTTCACGCAACGCAAGTCGCTCGTCGTTATCGCAGGGCCGGCCCGCGAGCGGAAGAATCTCTTGCGTTGCCTGGGCAGCATTGTCGAGCATCAGGTCGAATTGACGCACAGCCTCTTCGGCGGTTTGCGCGGTGGCCTGTTCCAGTGTGCGTTCGGCTTGCAGGTACAGGATGGCAATCCCGAGCACCATGGGCAGCGCTGCGCTCAATACGGTTACTGCATACCGGGTGGTCCGTTTCCGAGGGCCTTTAACAGTCAATGGCATTTGCGAAACCTATAGCGGAGTAAGAACGGAAGGGCTCTCAAATGCGGGTAGGGCAATGACTTTCCTCCCAGTGTAGGAGCAGCCGGTCGACGCTCGATTGCTCGCGATGGACGTTAACGATAACGCGTATTTACGAAGACGAGGCGCTCTCGGGTTTGTCGTCGGAACGCCGCCCGGACCAATCGAGCGTCGACCGGCTGCTCCTACAGTAGAGCCCGGATTTTCTTAACTGACTGGCATTAGGCTTAACGCCAACTTGATGAACGCCAGAGTGGCCGGTGATGACTGTCGTTGATCCAGCACTGCCAGACCCACCTGACGCTTGACTTGAGGACAAAGCGCTTTTCTCGCGTATCGGCCGTCTGTGGTGTCCGGTAACGACAACTCGGCCACGATCGTCAAGGCGTCACCGCGGCTGACGGTCTCCAGCGTGGTGAGCAACTGCGAGCTTCGATAACGAATGTCCGGCGTCAATCTGGCTGCTGTGAACAGCCTTGAAACCAGTTCCGATGAACCCGCCTGGGTGAGAATAAACGGATCGTTGCACAGGTCTTTCAAGGTCACGCTTTTCTTCGCGGCCAGCGCATGATCAACCGGGATCAGTGCGACCATTTGGTCTTCAACCAACGCAAAGGTGTCGAAACGCTCTTCAGGCAACACCACGAAACCTATATCGATCCGCCGTTCTTCGAGCCACTGTACGACCTGACGATCCGGGCCTTCGTCGATGTGCACCTCAATCCCCGGATGAGCTGCACGATAGTGCTGCAGAATCATCGGCAACAGCTTCATCGATGACGTCGGCCCAAAGGAGCCAATGCGCAACGTCCCGCGTTTCATGCCGCGAGCGTCGGCGGCTTCTTGTTGCAGGGTGTTGGCCAGGCCCAGCATGGCTCGGGCGCGCAACACCAACCGCTGACCGATATCACTCAGCTCGACCTGGGACTGATGCCTTCTGAACAACTCGACGCCGAGCTCTTGCTCCAGCGATTTGATGGCATGGGATACCGCCGACTGGGTAATCCCCAGGCGGGTTGCGGCGCTGGTAAAACCGCGCAGCTCGGCAACCAGTGAAAAGATCTCGAGTTGGGTCAGGGTCATGAGTGTTTGCTCATTTTACGATGATTACGTATTAGGTGAAGAATACGCCATGTCCCTACCTTCACGCCCGAGAGTCTTATGAGAACGGATGTAAAAACTGCGCCGATTGACTCCGATTTACCGGTTTACCTGAAACTGGCTGCGGTGACGATGATGTGGGGCGGGACTTTTGTCGCAGGACGATTCCTGGCCGATACGCTTAACCCTTTGCTCGCGGCGAGCATGCGCTTTCTGCTGGCCAGTCTGGCGTTGCTGTTGTTCATGGCATTGGCCCGTATCCCCTTGGCACGGCCGAATCTGAAGCAATGGTTGCAGTTGATGGTGTTGGGATTCTTCGGGATCTTTTTCTATAACCTGTGCTTCTTCTACGGGTTGCATTACATCAACGCCTCTCGCGCTTCACTGATCGTGGCATTGAACCCGGCAGCCATCGCCCTGGCGTCCTGGCTGCTGTTCAAAGAGCGCTTGAGTCGGGTTAAAGTCATTGGCATCGCGATTTGCCTGGCAGGGGCGGGCGTGGTGATCATCAGTCGAAATCAGCAGCTGTTCAACGGCGCTGCGAATGCCTGGATCGGTGACCTGCTGATTCTCGGTTGCGTGTTGGGTTGGGGAATCTACTCGCTGTACTCCAAAGGCCTGAACCAGGCTCTGGGGTCGCTGCAAACCGTGACCTATTCGATCCTGACCGGCACGCTGATGCTGTGGGTGACCAGCGCGGTGCGCGGTGAGCTGAGCGTCGAAGCGTTGGCAAGCCTCAATCCCGGGCAGTTTTTCAGTCTGCTGTATTTGGGCGTGCTGGGTTCGGCGCTGGCCTATATCTGGTACTACGACGGTATCCGAAAAATCGGCGCAACCCGTTCCGGTGTCTTCATTGCCCTCAACCCCCTGACCGCAGTCATCCTTGGCGCGCTGTTGCTGGGTGAACAACTGTCACTGCCTATGTATCTGGGTGGCGGGCTGATTCTGGGCGGCATCTATTTGTGCAACAAACCCCTTGCGCCGGCGTCGAAAAAGGGGATTTGATACAGAATGCGGACAAACCGTTTTACGCTGTGTAGAATCGGTTTACGCATATAAGAATAAGTCTTCTGGCAGCAGAAGCCTCGCCCGTACGAGAATGGGTCGACATGAAGCTACTAGGGTTCCAACTGATTTTCGGTGATTTCCTCGCCCGCAGCGTGCGGGGGATCTCCTGCGCGCCGCCTGCCTGTCTCAGCATTGCTAGTAACTAACGATCCGTTAATTCCAGCCGTTAATTCTAAAAGCATGATGAGGCGCCAACCATGGCAGATTTATACGAAAACCCAATGGGCCTGATGGGCTTTGAATTCATCGAATTCGCATCGCCTACCCCTAATACGCTCGAACCGATCTTCGAGATCATGGGTTTCAGCAAAGTCGCAACCCATCGCTCCAAAGACGTGCACCTGTACCGTCAGGGCCACATCAACCTGATCCTCAACAACGAACCGCACAGCGTCGCTTCGTACTTTGCTGCCGAGCACGGCCCGTCAGTTTGCGGTATGGCATTTCGCGTCAAGAATGCCCAGCAGGCGTTTGCCCGTGCTCTGGAGCTTGGCGCCCAGCCGATTCACATCGAGACCGGCCCGATGGAGCTGAACCTGCCGGCGATCAAAGGCATCGGCGGCGCGCCGCTGTACCTGATCGACCGTTTCGGTGAAGGCAGTTCGATCTACGACATCGATTTCGTGTTCATCGAAGGTGTTGATCGCAATCCGCAAGGCGCGGGCCTGAAGATCATCGATCACTTGACCCACAACGTGTACCGCGGGCGCATGGCCTACTGGGCGGGCTTCTACGAGAAGCTGTTCAACTTCCGCGAGATCCGTTACTTCGACATCAAGGGCGAATACACCGGCCTGACCTCCAAGGCCATGACCGCCCCGGATGGCATGATCAAAATCCCGCTGAACGAAGAGTCGTCCAAGGGCGCAGGGCAAATCGAAGAGTTCCTGATGCAGTTCAACGGTGAGGGCATTCAACACGTTGCCTTCCTGACCGACGATCTGATCAAGACCTGGGATCACCTGAAGAAAATCGGCATGCGCTTCATGACCGCGCCGCCAGAAACCTACTACGAGATGCTCGAAGGCCGCTTGCCAAACCACGGCGAACCGGTCGACCAACTGCAATCGCGGGGGATTCTGCTGGACGGTTCGTCCGAGTCGGGCGACAAACGCCTGCTGTTGCAAATCTTCTCGGAAACCTTGATGGGGCCAGTGTTCTTCGAATTCATCCAGCGCAAAGGCGACGATGGTTTCGGCGAAGGCAACTTCAAGGCGCTGTTCGAATCCATCGAACGTGACCAGGTTCGCCGCGGTGTACTTGCCACCGAGTAAACCGTTGCAGATATAAAACTGTGGGAGCGAGCCTGCTCGCGATAGCTGTCTATCAGTCAACATCTATGTTGAATTCGAAGACGCCATCGCGAGCAGGCTCGCTCCCACATTGTTTTGTGTGCGGCTTAAGGTTTGCGATGCCGGACCAGGTGTTTAAACCCTTCGAACATCAACACCACTACCGCCAACCAGATCGGAATGTAGGTCAGCCATTCACCCGCCTTGATGCTTTCCCCTAGCAGCAATGCGACCCCGAGTAACAACACCGGCTCGACATAGCTCAACAGTCCGAACAGGCTGAAGGGCAGCAGTCGACTGGCAATGATGTAGACCACCAGCGCCGAAGCGCTGATGACGCCGAGTATCGGGATCAACAGCGACAGCCACGGATGTTGGTTGAATACACCGAAGCCCTGTTCACCGCCCTGAACAAACCAGAACGCCACCGGCAGCATCAGGGTCATGTCCAGCCACAAGCCGCCGAGGTTATCTGCCGCGAGACGCTTGCGCAGGACGAAATAGGTCGGATAGCCGATGGCGACCAGCAAGGTAGCCCAGGAGAAACCGCCGACCTGATACAACTCGTTGAGTACGCCGAGGGTGGCAAGGAACGCAGCGACTTTCTGCAAGTAGGAGAGGCGCTCGCCATAGGCGATCCGTCCGGTCAGGACCATGGTCAGCGGCAGCAGGAAATACCCCAGCGACACGTCCAGGCTGTGGCCGTTGAGTGGCGCCCACATGAATAACCAGAGCTGCACGCCGAGCAATGCCGAAGAGACCAGCAGGCCCAAGGCCAGGGCGGGTTTGCCGAACAGGCGTTTAACCAGTGCGACCACGTGTTTCCATTCACCCGAGGCGAACATGAAAATGGTCATGCATGGCACGGTTAAGAGCATGCGCCAGCCAAAAATCTCCACACCGCTGAGGGGCGAGAGTAGCGACGTATAGAAATACATGACGGCAAACAGCACCGATGCCGTTACCGATAAAACAATACCTTTAGACAAACTGCCCTCGCGTGAAATTGAGTGAACGTAAAGCGGGCGCAGAGGATACGTGGTTTTCGAGCTAAATATTGGATCAACACTGACCCCATGTGGGAGCGGGCTTGCTCGCGAAGACGGTTTCACATTCAACACTGATGTTGACTGGAAGGTCGCTTTCGTCGGAACGCCGCCCGGAGCAAGCCCGCTCCCACACTGGGATGTGGGTTCATTTAGTTGCTATGCGGTTTACGCCCTGACACGAAATGACTCACGTCATTGAACCCCGGTGTCGACGAATGCCCCGGTGTCACCAGCGAGTCGATAAAGGCTTCGTCTTCAGCAGTGACTTTCACTGCCAATGCCTTGGTGTAGGCGTCCCACTGTTCTTCGGTCCGTGGCCCGACGATGGCCGAGCTGACCGCCGCGTTGTTCAGCACCCAGGCAATAGCGAATTCGACGATACCGACACCGCGGCCCTGGGTGTATTGCTGGATCTGCTGGGCAATTCGCAGGGACTCTACCCGCCATTCGGTTTCCAGGATGCGTTTGTCCTGGCGTCCGGCGCGGCTGTTGATATCCGGGATGACATCGGGCGCGTATTTGCCGCTGAGCACGCCACGGGCCAACGGGCTGTAGGGCACCACACCGAGACCGTAGGCCTGGGCGGCGGTGATTTGCTCTGTCTCGGCCTGACGGTTGACGATGTTGTACAGCGGCTGACTGATCACCGGCCGGTCGACCCCGAGTTTATCCGCCACGCGAATCACCTCAGCAATGCGCCAGCCGCGGTAATTGGACAGCCCCCAGTAGCGAATCTTGCCCTGGCGCAGCAGGTCGCCAATGGCCGAAACGGTGACCTCTAGCGGTGTGTTGTGGTCTTCGCGATGCAGGTAGTAGATGTCCAGGTAATCGGTGCCCAGCCGGGTCAGGCTGGCCTCGATGGCATTGAAGATATGTTTGCGACTCAAGCCACTGCGATTCGGTACACCGTCCACCGGGCCGAAACCGACCTTGGACGCGACGATCCACTCCTGACGGCGACTGGCAATCGCTTCGCCGACGATCTCCTCGGAGCGCCCGCCGGTGTAGACATCCGCGGTGTCGATAAAGTTGATGCCCTGGTCCCAGGCTTTGTCGATGATCCGCAGGGAATCCTCGGTGCTGGTTTGTTCGCCGAACATCATGGTGCCCAGGGTCAGGGCGGACACTTGCAGACCGGATTGGCCGAGGGTGCGGTAGCTCATGTTCGAAATCCTTTTACCGGAGGGAAAGGCTCAATCAAATACCAGAACGACGGCGCGGAGCAAACGGAAATATTGAACGGCTCAGATCAAACTGTGGGAGCGAGCCTGCTCGCGATAGGGTTATCAGATTCAACATTGATGTTGGCTGGTAGACCGCTATCGCGAGCATTCGAGCGTCGACCGGCTGCTCCCACAAAGGCTAATCAGGCACGAAGCGTATGGGTCATGCGCAGCGCCAGCAGGCTACCGGCAACGATCACCCCGGCCAGCAGGTACAGCGCGGCGTCAGTCGAACCGGTGCTGTCCTTGACCCAGCCGACCAGATACGGGCTGAGGAAACCAGCCATCTGCCCCATGGAGTTGATCAGCGCCAAACCACCCGCCGCAGCGCCGGCGCTGAGCATCGCGGTGGGCACCGGCCAGAACATTGGCAGACCGGTGAGAGCGCCCATGGTGGCGATGGTCAGACCGAGGATGGCGATGGCCGGATGCGCGGCGAAGTTGACGGCGATCAGCAGGCCGACCGCACCCATTAGCATCGGCACCACCAAGTGCCAGCGCCGCTCTTTGTGCAGGTCGGCGGAGCGACCGACCATCAGCATGAACACTGCGGCCAGCAGGTACGGAATCGCGCTGATCCAGCCGATCACCAGGTTGTCGCTGAAGCCCAGGCTCTTGATGATCGACGGCAGCCAGAAGTTGATCGCGTAGACGCCACTCTGGATGCAGAAGTAAATCAGGCCGAAGGCCCAAATGGCCGGATTCTTGAACACCGCCAGCAACGAGTCGGTCGCGGTTTTCGGTTTGTTTGCCAGGTCTTCAGCTTGATCCGCTTCGAGTACCGCACGTTCTTGTGGAGTCAGCCATTTGGCGTTGGCGAAGCTGTCGCTCAGCAGGAAGAACGCCAGCGCGCCGAGAATCATCGTCGGAATGCCTTGCAGCAAGAACATCCACTGCCAACCGGCCAAACCGCCTTGACCGGCGGCGAAATGGTTGAGGATCCAGCCGGAGAAAGGGCTGCCGAGCAGGCCGGAAACCGGGATCGCCGACATGAACAGTGCCATGATGCGGCCACGGCGGAAGGTCGGAAACCACTGCGAGAGGTACAGCACTACGCCAGGAAAGAACCCGGCTTCGGCGGCACCGGTGAACAGACGCAAGGTGTAGAAGTGGGTGGGCGTAGTAACGAACAACAGGCACGTCGAGAGCGCGCCCCAGGTGATCATCATCAGCGCGATCCAGCGCCGTGGGCCGAACTTCGTTAACGCCAGATTGCTCGGTACGCCGCACAGCACATAGCCGATAAAGAAGATCCCGGCACCGAGGCCGTACACCGTTTCGCTGAACTTCAGCGCGTCGAGCATCTGCAGCTTGGCAAATCCAACGTTGACCCGGTCGAGGTAGTTGAACAGGTAGCAGATGAAAATGAAGGGGATCAGGCGCAGGGTAATGCGCTTGTAGACGGCATTTTTGTCGTCAGCTGTGGCCAGGGTGGCAGCGGCGCTCTGTGACATGGCGGGTCTCTCTTTATTATGATTTTTTGCGATGCGAGGGTAACGTTGATCGCACCAAGAGTCTCGGTCACCCCAAGGTTCCTGTCTTTGTGCCTGCGCACAGGGTTTGGATGCTTGCCCTGTGCCGGTGAACAATCACAATAAGAAACTGCCTTCAAGGATCACGCTGCTATGTTCGAACTGGATCATGACCTGGCGCAGGATATCGTCGACCGGGCGATGGCCATCCTGCCCTATAACGTCAACGTCATGGACAGCCAGGGCCTGATTCTGGGCAGCGGCGAGCCGGAGCGGGTCAACACCCGCCACGAAGGGGCGCAGCTGGTACTGGCCAATGGTCGCGTCGTGGAAATCGACGCGCAGACCGCCAAGCACCTCAAAGGCGTACAGCCGGGAATCAATCTGCCGCTGTTCCTCGACCAGCGATTGATCGGCGTGTTGGGTATCACCGGTGAACCGGACCAACTGCGGACCTACGCCGAGCTGGTGCGCATGACCGCCGAGATGCTCGTGGGCCAGCGTAACCAGCAGGACGAACAACAATGGCGGCGCCAGCGTTGTGATGACCTGCTGGCCTTGTTGCTCAGCGAGGCCGGAGACTCGCCGCGCTTGATCGACGAGGCTCAGCAATTGGGACTCAAGCCTCAGTTGCCGCGCATTCCTTATCTATTCGAGCTGGGGCTGGAACACGGCCCCGGGCAGACCGTTGAAGCATTGAGTGCCTGGCTGACTTCGCGTTATCCCGATAGCTGGTGCGTGAGCTCGGCCAAGTCGTCCTTGCTCTGGTGCCGTGCGGCGACGCAGGCAATTGAACATGAGCGGCTGCTGGAAAAACTCGATGGTCAGGGCTGGAACATACTGCGTATCGCTGTCGGTGGTCAGGCCGATGGCTTGCAAGGCTTGCGTCGCTGTTACCGGCGAGTCGGTGACCTGCTGGCCTACGGGCGTGATGTGTTGCCTCAGAGTCGTTTGTTGACGCTGAACCGTTATCGTCTGCCGGTGATGCTCTGGCGTCATCGCAATGATGATGCCCTCGACGAACTGCTCAATCCATTGCGCAAGGTCATCGCCAAGGACAACAACGGCCAGTTGCTGGCGACCCTGCGCAGTTGGTGTGAACACGACGGTCAGAGCCAGGCGTGCGCCGACGCTTTGGGCATTCACCGCAACAGCCTGCGATACCGGATGGAACGGATTGCTGAACTCAGTGGTGTCGATCCGCTAAGGCTGGACGGGATGCTTGCGCTGTACCTCGGCGTTCAACTCCTGCCACAAACCGAATAGCTAACACCAATCCTGTAGCAGCTGCCGAGCCTGCGTTCGGCGGCGCAGCCGTCGCGAATCCCGCCAGCAAAAAATGAGCTGATACACCGCGGTACATGATTTTACGACGGCTGCGCCGCCGAACGCAGCCTCGGGGCTCGGCAGCTGCTACACGGAATTTGTAGACGGAGAGAGTTTTGTGAAAATGAACAATAAACACCATCCCGGCTTGTGCAGCGGACCGGCGTTATTGTTCATGGCGGCTGGCAGCATGAGGGCATTGCATCTGGAGAATTCACATGAAAATCATCATCGCCCCCGACTCGTTCAAAGACAGCCTGAGTGCCATCGGTGTCGCCGACGCCATCGCTCTCGGGCTGGCCGAAGTCTGGCCGGATGCGCAACTGGTCAAGTGCCCGATGGCAGACGGTGGTGAGGGCACGGTCGAAGCGATTCTTGCTGCCTGCGATGGCGAGTTGCGCAGCACCCAGGTGCAAGGCCCGTCAGGTGCTACGGTGCAGGCCCGTTGGGGCTGGTTGCCGCAGAGCCATACCGCGATCATCGAAATGGCAGAGGCCAGCGGTTTGCAGCTGGTTGCGGTCGGTCAGCGCGATGCCTGCTCCAGCAGCACTTACGGCACCGGTCAGTTGATTGGCGCAGCGCTCGATGCCGGCGCGCAACGAATCATTCTGGCCATCGGCGGCAGCGCCACCAACGACGGCGGCGCAGGCGCGATGCAGGCGTTAGGCGTGCGCTTGCTTGACGGACAGGGGCAAACATTGAGCCGGGGCGGTTTGGCGTTGAAAGCGCTGGCCAGGATTGAACTGGGTGGGATAGACCCGCGTCTGGCACAGGTCCGCTTCGAAATCGCCGCGGACGTCAACAATCCGCTCTGTGGTCCCCACGGCGCCTCAGCGATATTCGGCCCGCAAAAAGGCGCCTCACCTGAACAGGTGCAGCAGCTGGACCAGGCCCTCGGGCACTTCGCCGATCACTGCGCTCAAGTGCTGGGCAAGGACGTGCGTGATGAACCCGGCAGTGGCGCCGCCGGCGGCTTGGGATTTGCCGCCAAGGCATTTCTGCATGCGCAGTTCCGCCCCGGTGTAGAAGTGGTGGCTGAACTGGTCGGTCTGGCAGCAGCCGTACGTGGCGCCGACCTGGTGATCACCGGCGAGGGCCGTTTTGATGCCCAGACTTTGCGTGGCAAAACACCCTTTGGTGTCGCGCGGATCGCCAGGCAGCACCGCGTGCCGGTGATCGTGATCGCGGGCACTTTGGGCGATGGGTATGAGCAGATGTATGAGCACGGCGTCGATGCCGCGTTTGCCTTGCCCTCGGGGCCGATGAGCCTGGAACAGGCGTGCGCCAATGCACCGCAATTGCTGCGCGAGCGGGCAGGGGATATTGCGCGGGTCTGGCGAATAGCGCGCAAGGCTTGAACGCCATCCAGGGGACAGTCGCTGCCTGTCCCCGAAAGCTGTTTGAGGTGCTGTACCGCGTGTTTTTACTCACTACTGTACAGGCAGCCACCTGTCAACTCTGACAGTATCGCGTTATTAAAATCCTGTGCTTAATGCGCTCAGGCCTCAGCGGCCGCGCAGAACGATGGGAAGCGTTGCGTAGTGCCCGGTGTTATCGCTCTGCTAGACAAACTTGATGGCTATTGACATCTCAATGGCTGAAACGGTGCTGATGGGAGAGCGATTACATGGCAAGTGCAAATGTCAAACTCAAGCGGCGAGAGGCGCACAGTGCTTATCAGAAAATGCGAACCGAATATCGGGCGGGGCTCGCCGAAAAACCAATAGAAATCAAACCAGAGGATTTCGCCGACGTTACTACCAACCTTCTCAAGGGCCCCAATCTGAAGACCGGGCTGAAGGTGTATATCCCTAAGTGGGATACCCTGCCGCCGCCAAATGTCCCGGAGACAATCGAGGTCTTGTTTGATCGTGGGAACGGCCGTTTTGACGTAGTCGCGAGTCATGAGTTTGTAGTACCGGCTGCCGGGAGCGACTTTCCGGAAGCCTTCCCGTACGTGATGCTCATCAACGCCAGCGACCTTCCGCAAGACGCTACGTGTCTTCTGAAATATCGCCATCACACCTACCAGGGTGATGAAATCGATTCTCCGGTAACGACGGTCATATGTGATCAACTACCACCTTATAAACACGGACTGCCGCAGGCGTTGACGTTTGCGGCGAACTACCTCGACGACAGCAACCTGCCCGCTGGTGGAGCGCTGAGCGCCACGATTCCCGGCTATCCGGACTGGCAAGACACTGACAAAATCGCTATTTATCTGGTCGACGCAGCCAATATTCCTGAGAATCCGACTGAAGCCGACCTGGTCTTCTTCGGCGCGGTTCCCGCACCGGGTGTCTCGGATACGGCTGTGGACATTGATGCCGACGGCATACGAGCTTTTGGAGATGCCGAGTGTGTCTTTCTCTATTTTTTGATCGACAAGGCGACGAACCTCAGCTCGGTCTCGGTCCACAAGAAAATGAGCCTCACCTTCGGGCCGCTGCCGAGCAATCTGCAACCGCCGGAAGTTCCTCAGGCTGATCCAGGACCGTTGGTGGTTGAGCATGCTCTGGCGGGTGTGAGTGTCTGGATCCCCAAATACGACAATCCAAAGCCCAATGACCGCATTCGATTGAAATGGGGCAATGCCATTCTGGATGACTATCCTGTTGGTCCAAATCCGCCTGCAAGAATTGAGATCCCCGTACTGCCTATTGCAACGCTGATCAATGAGTATGGAGAGAGCACCACTGGAGACAAGACAACTAACGTCAGCTATCAAGTCATTCGTAGTGGTCGGCCATTTGGTCCTGAAGCCACTGATATCGAAGCCAACTTCGAGGTCGCCATTCCGTGGCTGCCTTGGCCACCTATCGATTGGCCGACGCCGACACATCCGAGTTTATTGAAAGGCGAAGTCAAGAACTTCGATGACGCCAGGACCAATCAGCTGACACGGGCTGATAAGGACCAGGACGCGAAGTTTACGTTCACCTGGTACGACAAGGCGGTTAATGGCCACATCGTCGACTTCTTTTGGAATGGCGCCCGTGTCGTCGAGGCTCAGATTACCTTTGATGATTCGAACGCTGGGCATGTACCTGGTCTAGCGCAATCCGTTGACATCCTCTGGAAGTACATCAAGGACGGTGGTAACGGGATTGAAGTACCTGTGCACTACCAGGTTAGCCAAGCAGGTCTTCCGAATGAACTAAGTTCAGCGTCGACCCTGGTAGATGTCAACGCAATAAGTATTGAACTGCCAGCCCCAAGTTTTCCCACCATTACCGGACCTTACCCAGGTTGCTCAGCGTTGGAAGCTGATGGATCTCTCCCGGTCGCTATACCTGACCTTTCAACACTGCTGAAGGATGGAGACACAATAAGGGTCGTGTTCACGCCGATGAGAGGGGACGATTTAGGGTCTCCGGAAGATCCGATCGCAGGCGCGGAATTCGAGAAGACGTTTGAGTTAGGCACTGATGGTGAACTCACCGGCTTCACCTTCCCGGTGCAACCCTACACCACCCATATTCTGCCTCTTTATAACGAAAACCCGACGACTCGAAGAGGGCGCGCGAAAATCCAGTTCTTCTTTAATGACGGTACGGAAGAGATTGCATCGGCGCCTTTAACAACCCGCACCGCGTTTCACCAACCGAATGATCCGTGCGAGATCCCAAGGCCTTAGCTCAGTCTCCAGGGCCAGCACACGGGCGTTTGTCGCCCGTGTGTTCACACTGGTACTGACATCACCAAGGAATATCTGCATCGATTTTTCGTGCGACTGCGCAGAGCAAAATCGCACAAAGCAAAGGATAAGTCCTACATATCTTGAGGAAGAGGGTGCTTAGGATTGCCGCCCTTGCACGTTCAGGCCAGACCATAAGGTGTCGGGCAGAGCGGATTGCGAAACAACCTGTTTACCAAGGAGCTATCCATGCCCGTCAGCCAGTCATTTTCTGTAACGCCGCTCGCACGTTTTCTCCAGCTCGCCACGCTCACACCGTTGTTGTTGATCAGCCCGATGGGACTGGCGCAGACCTTGATCGCTGATGGCTCATCCAAAACCATCGATGCTTCCACCGCAGTTGACGATTACTTGCTAGAGAACGCCAGCAAGCTGACAGCCAACGGCGCCACTACCTCCCTGATTCGAGCAACCACGGGTTCGAATGTCGTGCTCAATGGCGCCCAAGTCGCTGCCAAGGGCACAAGCAACGGAGTCGATCTGTCCGCCAGTGAGGCGACTATTTCCAGCAACAGTAAAATCGTCAGTAGCCGAACCGGGTTGCGCCTGGCTCAAACGGTCAACGGAGCGTCCAAGGCGCTGGTCAGCGATAGCGAAATCAGTGGCGGTGCATTGGGTGCAATGCTCAGTTCGAGAAGCCAGTTGACGCTTGAGCGCTCCACTGTGAATGGTAGCAACGCAGATGGCATCGGTATCCGCAGCTTCGGCGGCAAAATTTCGGCCACCGACAGCACCATTGTGGGTGGGCTCAATGGTGTGAGCCTGTTCGCCGACCTCAACCTGTCCGCCGACAACGCGTTAATCCTGAATAAAACCCATGTCGAAGGGCTGAGTGATTCGGCGATCATCGTCGATGGCCAGACCCAGACCAACACCGAACGCGTGAACATCGAGGTCAACAACGGTTCTACCCTGGTGGGTGGTAACGGTACATTGCTGGAAGTTATCAACGGCTCTTCGGCGAATTTCAAGGCCGATAACAGCCATCTGATCGGCGATATCGTCGTGGCAGCTGGCAGCAGTGCCGATGTCGTGCTCGATAATTCCGCCACGTTGACCGGCCGCCTGGAAAATGTTCAGAACCTGGCAGTCAACAACGATGCCCGGTGGGTGATGGTCGGTGATGGCCAAGTATCGAACCTCACCCTGAACGGCGGTGCGATCCAGTTCGGCAACCCGACCGAGTTCTACAAATTGTCAGTCGGCAACCTGTCGGGCAACGGTACGTTCATCATGGGTGCGGACTTCTCCACCGGCCAGGTCGACACCCTGGACGTTACCGGTACTGCCACGGGCAATCACAGGGTTCTGATGAGCAGCAGCGGCACAGACCCGAGCGGTGCAGGTGCGATACCGGTCATCCACATCGCTGCCGGCGATGCCCGATTTTCGCTGTTGAACGGCCCGGTGGATCTGGGGGCTTACTCCTACGATTTGATCAAACAGGGCAACAACGACTGGTATCTCAATACGGCCTCGCGTGTCATTAGCCCCGGCACACAATCAGTACTGGCACTGTTCAATGCTGCGCCGACGGTCTGGTATGGCGAGCTCAGTACCTTGCGCAGCCGCATGGGCGAAGTGCGCATGGACGAAGGCAAGGCCGGTGGCTGGATGCGTGCCTATGGCAACAGGTTTGATGTCAGCGCCAGTTCCGGCGTGGGCTACCAACAAACCCAGCACGGCCTGTCGTTCGGTGCCGACGCTCCGCTGCCGATCGGTAATGGACAGTGGCTGGTCGGCCTGTTGGGTGGTTACAGCAAGTCCGATCTGGACCTGAGTCACGGCACCACTGGTACGGTCAACAGCTACTACGTCGGTGCCTACACCACCTGGCTGGATGACGAAAGCGGCTACTACTTCGACGGCGTGCTCAAGTTCAACCGCTTTCAGAATGAGTCCAAGGTACAGCTCAGCGACGGCAAACAAACCAAGGGCAGTTATGACGACAACGGTGTTGGCGCATCGCTTGAGTTCGGTCGCCACATCACGCTGGCCGACGACTATTTTGTCGAACCGTTCACCCAACTGTCGGGCGTGATCATTCAGGGCAAAGACTACGATCTGGATAACGGCCTGTCCGCCGAAGGCAACCGCACGCGCTCGTTGCTGGGCAAAGCCGGTGCGACTGCCGGGCGCAACTTCAACCTGGGCGAAGGCAAGGTGGTGCAGCCGTATCTGCGTGCCGCTTACGTACATGAGTTCGCCAACAACAACGAAGTGAAGGTCAACAACAATGTGTTCAACAACGACCTCTCGGGCTCCCGTGGCGAGCTGGGCGCGGGCGTGGCCATGACACTGACCGACAAGGTTTCGGTCCACGCCGATTTCGATTACAGCAACGGCGACAAGATTGAGCAGCCGTGGGGCGCCAACGTGGGTGTGCGTTATAGCTGGTAATCAAACGACCTGAGGCCGCTGCATGACTCTACGTATGTCCGTGATTATTGAGTGAGCTACCAGTTCTGACGCAGGTCAGATGCCGCGATACGAAGTCCAATGTTCTTTATTCGGCGCGAGGAAAAAGGGGCCGGGGTCACCGGCCATTTTTCCTCGCGCTTTCCTAAGGAGTCTTGTTCATGGTCAAGCCCAAAAGTATTCAAACCTCAAGCAGTCCCAGAGCTCTGCCTGAGCCCCGCGTGATCGGACTGATCGAAGATATTCCGGGCGGTGAGCCCAACCTGCTACCGGAAGCTGCGACACACGCTGACCTCAAGGTCTGGTTTGAACTGTGGGGGCACTCCGATCCGACGCTGGGTGAAGAGTCGGTTGAACTGTTCTTTGACGCAGTGTCGATTGATACCCGTTACTGGAGCGAACCTATTGAGGCTTCAGACCGATTTGTCACATTGCCCCAGCAGCGGCTACGGGGCAATGACGGACAGCATAGATTGTCTTACAAAGTGACTGCTTATAATGGTGAGTCGGATGATTCCCTGGAGCTGGTGATTACGCTCGATACAACTGCTCCACTGCTTGCGGCTTCCAGCCAATTGATCTTTCCTTCCGAAGTCCTGCCTCCCAACAAACTTACTGCAAGGTACCTGGAGACGGACGATCAGGTGCAGGCAAAGCTCCCGCCTTACACCGATCCCAAACCGGGGGACCGTATTATTTGGTACTGGGGACGAAGCCCGGGTGATTTTAATCAAGGTGGTGTTGTAGAGCTGGACCATCGAAACTATCTCGACCCGGTGATCATCACTGTTTCTGGTGACCTGATTCGTGATCGTGGCGATGGCTTGCGATATGTGAGTTATCGGGTCTGGGATCGCGCGGGTAATCAAAGCGTGTATTCCGAGTTCGTTGAACTGGATGTCGCCGCCACCCCAATCCCGCGAGTATTGCCCTGGCCTACCATCGAAAAGGCTGCCGGAAATGGGGAGCAGCAGACACTCGATCCGCTGGATGCTACGTCGGGAACGTTCGTGGAGATACCGGAGGCAGCGGTCATTTATCCGCAAGAGAGGGTTTGGGTACAATGGGGTGAACCCGATAGCGTGGGGGAATACCGAGCCCCCCAGCCGATCTCCCCGGGTTCACGCCGTTATCAAATTCCGATGAAATCGATTGCCGCGTATATCGGTAAGACCTTGCCGGTGTCTTATAGCGTCATCGACATCGACACGGTTGAATTGCCGTCCGATACCCGCATGCTGAATGTTCAAACCATACCCGCTGACCGATTCCCGACCGTTCAATGCCAGGGGCTTTCCGGTGGAAACCTGAGCCTCAGTACAGTTCCCTCTACAGGTGCGCAGTTAACACTAGCCAAATGGGTGTTAATGACAACTGACCAGTGGATCATGATCAATATGACGGGAATCGGCGCTTCGGGGGGAGAGTCTGTATTTCCCGCGATCGGAAAGCGTCAGGTTACTCAGCAGGAAACAGAATATGGTATCGGTCAGGGAGGAGGGGTAACGATACAAAAATCTTTTCTGAGTTCGCTGCGCAAGGGGTCTTTAACGGGGAAGGTCTACGTTAGTTTCGATGGCGGGAAGACATGGCCACCGCTTACGGCCCCCAATTTTCCGTTATTGCATTTGACGCTGATTGACTGAACGGTCTCATGCGCAGCAATTCTGGCCATTTCGCTGTAAGGGCCGGGGGCCGGGGGCCTGTTTGTACGTGAGGGGGAGGCCTCTGTGCGGCATCCACCTTGGTTGAGCGGCCCTCAATACCTCATTGATAGGTAATGGTGAAGTTCAGCGCACCTTTGGCTATCCCCGCGCGAATCTCGTCATTGGTACCGGTTTGATAGTAACGGGCGGTAAAAGGCAGTATGGCCGGCCCCGATGTTGGTAGCGTCAGGATCGGCACATCGTCGTCGAGCGCCACTGGTGTGTTGCCGTCGCCCATCAATACCTGAATGCCCACCCCTTCGGCGTCGGAGTCGCCAGTCAGGCTGAACAGCCCACGCAATGGATCGATAGACTGTGACCCGCCGGCTCCCTGCAGACGGATATGCGCGCGGGCGATACTGCCCGCGGGGTTGTCAGCGCAATTATCGAGATGTATCTGAAACGGCACAGGGGTGGTAGTGAAGCCCGGATGAGTGAAATCAGAGGTGTTCCAGTCTTCTCCCAGTGGCACCGGGTCGGCACTGGCCAGACGGCTGGAGACCGTGCACTGAGCTTGATGGATGGTTCCGGCCAGGTGGGCGGTGAATGCCAGGCCGACATCGGAGACTGTGGCAGAGATCATGGTCCGCGTATCGAACGACTGTGGGCCAGGTTCTATTGCGCCGATCTTGATCAGGGTAATTCGGCTGATCAGATTGGCCATTCTCAGATTGGCAGCGCCTGTGTGATGCTCCAGGTAACCCTCGAAAGGCACGACAGGCGAGCCAACGGGAATGAAGGCATTGCTGGCCCTGCCATCGAACGGGTGTTCCAGCCTGATCTTTATGCCCACGCCAGCCACGCTGGTTTTCAACACCTTTCCATCGTCCTGCAGCCCCGCGATAGGTGGCAGGTTCGCCCAATGCTGCGCAGCGTTAGCCATCACCTGGGCGGTCAAGCGCACGCTGCCATCATTGTCGCAGACCAGGGTCTGGCCTCGGCCGTTAGGGGAGGACCTGAAGGTGTCGATCCTGCCGATCGGGGTGCCGATGGGGGCGTCGTGCGGCACCCAAAGCGTGCCCATATCGATCGTGTAGGTCATGGGGCCGAAAATATCCCTGTCCCAGTAACACTGATTGGAGCCCGCGGCCAGGCATAGCGGGCTGACGGCGAGCAGGCCGAGGCTGGTAAATAAAGGTCGTAGCGAAATCATGCATCGTTTTCCTGAAGAGAGGGCGAGGTAGCGGGCAAGCGACAGGTCAGTGTTTGCAGGCGATAACCCTGGGCCTGCTCCATGGCGCCGGGGTCGACAGCCAGTTGGCAGTGTTGCTCGCCAAAGCGCACGTCCAGTGTTTGCACGTGTTCGTCGGTGGCGATCAGGGCTTGTCCGGCCTGCCCGACCACGCCAAGCACCTTGCCGTCGCGATCGCTGACCTGAGCGCCGAACGGCAACGGCGTGCCATCGGTCTGCAGCCCGGTGATGACCAACCGTGTCACTGAGCGGGCGCTGAAATTGGCTTTGACCACTGCACCACGACGTGGCACCACCTGTATCGTGCCGTTGTCGATTTCGACGTCGGGTCCCAATTGGTCGGTTTTCAGCGCCAACTGGTTGATCCGGTAGGGCCGCAACTGGGGAACCAGCGCGTAGCCGCGTGCGTTGGTAAGCACCGAGGTGGCGTTGGCGATGCCAATGCCAGGCGTGTCAGGAACCTCGACCAGGGCTGCGGTCTCGCCAAGATAAGGTCCAAGCTCGACGCCATCGGCATGCAGCAGCACGGCACCACTGGCGTTGAGTGACAGACTGCTGTAATCCCGCGCCTGGGTGTAACCGGCACCGAGTGCGGCAGAAGCGCTCTGGTAGCCCAGCGACAATGTGCCTGATTGCTGTCCTTCAGAGGCGTTGCTGAGCGACGCCTGATAGTTCAGGCGGCCCTGGTCGACACTGCCATTGAGGCTGGCGCGTTGCCGGTAGCGGCCCGCATCATTCTGGAAGTCGAAGGTGGCCGTGCTCGAGTGACCGATGTCCAGTGGCAGCGAGATGCTCAGACCCAGCAGACGGTCACCGCGATTCTGGTCGTTGAGTGACTGTGACGCGAACAGGTTGTAGCTCACGCCCCGGTACTGGGTATTGAATTGGAACTGGTACTGGCGGCGCTGGTAATTGCTGTTCCAGTAATCGTCCTGACTGAGGGTCAGACTTACGGTGCTGCGGCTCCCGATGTTCTGATACACCGAGGCCTCCAGCCGACTGCGGCGATTGCCGCGGTAGTTCGATGACCGACTGCGCTGGTTGACGGCTTCGTCGAAATCGCGGTAGCCCTCTGTGGAATAGCGATAGCCGGCGAAGCGCAAGTTGGTGCGGCTCTGAAAGGATTTACCGTAGCGGGCGGCGAAGCTGTTGCCGCTGACTTCGGTGGCCTGTGCCGAATTGATCTCGGCTCGGGACTGGGTCACGTCAAGAGACACGGCGCCCAGGCTGCCAAAGTCGCGGGCCGCGCCGAGGGTGGCTGCGCGGTAAAAGTCACTGCCCAGCAACCCACCGTAGATGGTGCTGTTCCAGCGGCTGCCGCGGGCCAGGGTGGCTTGCCACAGCGGTGGGGTGTCCAGGTGCTCGGCGCCGTTGTAGCGGCCCAGCGCTGCGCTGTAGCGCCAGACCCCATCGCGTAGCAAATTGCCAAGAGTCGCGTAAGGCTGGGTGTAGCGCCTGACCTGGCCGTCCGTCTCGGTCAACACCACCTCCAGTTCGCCGCTGCCGCCGGCGATGCCCAGGTCGTCGATTTCGTAGGGGCCGGGGCTGACGTAGGTGGAATAGATCGGGTAACCGTTCTGCAGTACTTCGAGCTTGGCCCGGGTCTGGGCTACACCGCGGATCACCGGCGCGTAGCCTTGCATCACATCCGGCAGCATGCCGAGGTCGGAGGCGACCAGCGCGCCTTTGAACGGCAGGCTGCGAAAAACATCACCGCTGGTGAAGGTCTCACCCAGCGTCAGGTTGGCATGGGTACCGGGCAGGTCGCGCTGGGCATAGGCGTAGGCGCGACTCCAGTCGCGCTTGCCTTGTTCGTCCTCACGCAACGACTGATTGCTGCGCAGGCGCCACGGGCCCAGGTTCAGGCCGCTGTTCAGGTACAGGTCCTGGCTGTAGCTCGAACCCCGACCGCGCCCCGAGTTCTGTTGGGCCGAGGCCTGGTAGCTGACGAAGGCGGCGTTGATGCCGTGGTCCCAGCGGGTCGGGTCGACATAACCTGCGACATCTCGGCGCATGGCAATCTGCGGGATGGAGATCGAGAGCAGCAACTGGCTACTGTCGAAGCTGGCCTGGGCGCCCGGCACCAGTGCGGCAAGGTCGACACACGCCTGCTGCAAGCGCTCGGGCTCTGCCAGGCTGTCGCGCTTGAGGCCCATCTCTTCCAGCAGTGCGCCAGACAGGCAGGGCACCAGGCCGTCCGGGCCGTGGGCGAATTCGATTTCGCGTTGATCGAAGGGTGTCAGGTTGATCTGGATCTCGACCCGGTAGCGGCCAGGAGCCAGGTCGTTGTCGGCCTTGAGGGTGCTCAGGGCCAGGGCGCCGGCATCGGCCGACTGGCCGGGGCCCTGGCGCATGAAGCCGGACTGGAATTGGAGGGGTTCGCTGGCCAGCGCAGGTTTGATCGCGGCCATCAACAACCCGCTGCCGCCGAGAGCGAACAAGCGGGCAAGGCGCAGGTGCGACGGCAACTGTCGGCGCCCCAAAAGGTGATTCATGGGTATTTTCCTGGCGACAAGAGACCGTGTCCGATAAACGATGTGAGGGCCGATATCGGGCAGGCCGGGCTGGCGGTGGGCCGGGTTTGAATTGGGTTGAGCGTGTGCAGGCAGGCACGAGCGTTAATCGAGGAACACGCTGGTGCTGAGGTGCGACGGGGAAGGTTACGGGGCGGGGCCAGACAGGTATGTAGGACGTGTCTGTAGGATGTAATGGAATCGGCTACAGAGTTCGGAAGGCTGAATGTTTGGGTCGTGGGAATGAGCGGATGAAAAAACTCCCGCAGCGTGAGCTACGGGAGTCAGGTGTAGTGGAATTTTGATCAGTTTGCGATAGGCCTTATGAGTACTCGCGGATCAGTACCTTCATACTTGAATTTGCCATTCCCTAGATCACGCCAATCCGTCCCCCACCCTCCGGTTCTCGGTTGGGGGGCTGCGGGCGGTGGCGGGGCCGCTGACACAGTTGAGTTGCCAACAATTGGAGGGCGTGATGAGGTGCTTGAACCAGAGTCGCTCGAGTAATCCACATCGGGGATGGATGGTTGGCGAACGGGATTTTCAGCGGCACGAATGTTGCCACCTGTACCTCCTCCATTGCTAGTTGAACTTACTGTACGTGCGCCTCCATTGCTAGTTGAACTTGCTGTGCGTGCGCCTCCGTTCGCAAAAAACTCTTTCCCGAATTTCTGGGTAGTTACAATCAATTTGGCATTTGCCGCTGCATTTGCCGCTTTGCGCGCGGCCTCAGCGGCCCTTGCCGCAACTATCCCATAACCAGAAAGTAACCCACCGACTGCACCTATTCCATAACCAACTTGGGTGAACGTGTCGTTTTCCGTGAGTGTGCCATACACTTGTAACCCCAGCCCCGCGACCTGAAGCCCTACCCCGACAACGGCAGCCACATAAGCTGCGGTTAAAACCGGAGTGAGCGGTGCCAACGCCACCGCAGAGATCACCAGAAACAGTGCCGCCAGGCCTATGCCGATCCATTGACCTATGCCTATGCCGGGCTTCTTGGGCTGCTCGATCGGATCGATATAACCCGGATCAGGATCCCGACGCGGCGCAACGGCCTGGGCACGATGCCCGCTGGGGTCGCGCCAGGCGATCGGGTTACCCCGGCAATAGCCGTAAGGGTTGAGCCCGCCGGCACCGAACGGGCTGAATGAGTCCGGACTGTGGAAGCGCATCAGCCCCGGGTTGTAAGCGCGGTAACCACGGCCCAGCAGGTACCAGCCAATGACGGCTTCGCGCACTTCCCCGGCAAATGCCAGTAACCCCTTCAGGCCATTGTCTTCGCGGCGCTCGCCATAGGCGCTGTAGGTGGCTTCATGCAGCCCGTCGGCGCGGCTTTCGCCGATCACGCTGTTGGCGGCATCGGTCAGCAGCAGCATGCCTTGATTGGGGACGTCCGGTATCTGCTGGCCCAGTGCGCGATCGCCGTCGTACAGAAACTGGGTCAGCAGGTCGTCCTGCAAGGTGTAGCTGAGCTGGTAGCCCTGGTAGAAACGCAGGGCTTCAGGACCGCTGCCGTGGCGTACACCCACCAGGTGGTCATGGCCGTCATAGCGGTAGTTGATCAGTGACTGGGTATCGTCAGCGCTGCGTACCTCCAGCAAGCGACCCAATACGTCATAGCGCAGCCGTCGACCTTGTTCATCGTTGAGCTGATGGCCGTCAGCGTCATAGTCAAAGGTTTGCAGCTCGGGATACGCCGAATGGCTATGGCTGACTTCCCGCAATTGGCATCTGTCATGTTCGTCATAGGTGAAGCGTGCGCTGTCACTGCTGCCATCGGCAAAACGGCTGTTGCAGCGTTCGATGTTGTCCAGGGCGTCGAAGCGAAACACCTGCTCGGTGATGGCATTGCCATAACGATCGGTCGGCAATGCTTCGCCAGCGCAGCTGTGTCGGGTCAGGCGGTTGCGTGTGTCGTACTCGAAGTGCTCCTCCAGTAGCATTTGACCGGCCTTTTCCAGGCGCCGGCTGCGCAACTGATCATCGTCCTGCCAGACCTGGGTCAATACTCTGGCCGCTTCGCCTTCCACCTGCAGGGTTCGTCTGATTTCGCGGCCGTGTTCATCGTATTCCAGCTCTGTGACCAGGCGCTGATCGTTGTCCAGGTTGGCGCTGGTGCTGCGTTCGAGAAGGCCGTCAAGGTTGTAGCCGAACTCGGCTTGAAGACCACCCTGGATGACCTGGGCCAGCCTGCCCGCTGAGTCATATTGGTACTGCGTCGGCGTGGCGCCGTGGTCCTCGCGGCGCAGTTGCCGGCCTTGCAGGGAGGTGTGGTGAAGCGTCTGTTGATCGACGCCGTTGCTGTCTTGCCAACGCTCGGAGGCCAGGTAGCCTTCCAGCGTGTACTCATAGTCGCGTTGGCCCTGATCGTTGATGGCCTGGGTAATGGCGGCACTCAACGGGTCATACGCATAGCTGGACTCGGGGGCCCCGGCCACCGTGATGGCGGTCGGTTCCTGGGTCAGCGGCAGATTGTAGCGATAGGTCAGCGTCCGATTGCCGGGGGTGATCCGCTGGTGAGGCTGCATCTGCCCATCTTTGTAGCGATAGACCTCGCTGCGTGGACCAACGGTGCGCTCGGTCAGGCGCTCGAGGTCGTCAAACTTCTGTGTGCCGGGCACTACCGCGGGTTGCGTAGTGTTACTGGGAGTGACCTGCAAGCGGGTGGGTAATTCACTGATGCTGAAGTCGGCAAAGCTGCGCTCGACCTCGTCTTCGTTCGGCAGCACAGTGCGCAACATGCGGCCCCAGACATCGTACACGTACTGGGTGGTGCGCTGCAGGTTCTGCACCGTGGCGCCCTGCGGGTTCCTCAGTGTTTCGACCTCGCGGACGCAGTTGCCATGACCATCGTAGATGTAGTCCAGGCTGCCCGCCGCATTACCCTGGGAATCCAGGCGCCGGACCTTGTCGGGTTTTTCGAAAAGGTTGTAATGGGTCTCGCTGCACTGTGTACGCACATCGGGCCGTTGCGCATGCTCCTGCCATGTGCGAATGATTGGGCCGTTGTCGCCGAAGGGCCACAGCTCGCTGATCCGGGCCACGCCATCGGGACCTGTGACCCGGTATACCTCGCCCCAATCGTCATAGTCGAAATGGCTGATCAAGGGCAGGGGCGCCTGGTTCAGCCAGTCGCAGGCGGTCTCGCTGGCCTTGCGCCCCAAGGCGTCATGCAGGGCGGTATACGTCTGGCGCCAGATGCGCTCGCCGGTTTTGCTGTCCAGTTGCTGACGCTGTTCTTCAATGACCCGATTGCCCCCGTCGAACAGGGTCCGGGTCTGGACACCCTTGATATCGGTCAGCACCTGCTCGGCTTGCTGGCCGTCTTCCGAGGTCAGGCGATAGGTGAAACTGCGGCAGGCTTCGACAGGCGTGCCCAGGGCCACGCGTTCTTCCAGCAATCGGCCCAGGGCGTCATGCAGGTAGGTGGTTTTTACGCCATCGACATCTTCTCGTAGCACGGTTTCGCCGTTGAAACGGGAGGCTTGTGACATTGTGACCTGTTGGCTGCCGTTGTAGCCGGTCAGGGTTTCGACGGTCTGGTGCAGCGTTCTGGCCCCGAGTTCTCCGTCGACCTGGCTATAGCGCCAGCTGACGGAGGCGGTTTTTCCTTTGCCGTCCTTGTCATAGAGGGTCTCTTCCTGGCGATCGGGGCGACCGTGCAGGAAGGGTTTGTCCGGCATGTCGAGATAGTGGCGGCGGGTGTTCTGCAACGTAATCCCGGTGGCGTCCACAATCTGTACCAGGTCTTCGTTGCCCACCGCCAGGAAGCCCCTGTCGAGGCTGTTTGCCAGCGGCGGCAGCTCCACATAGCGGTACAGCGTGCGCAGCACCGGCGCCTGGCCTTCATGGCCCTCGGCCGGGTGCACCGTTTTACTGCGCAGGTTGCGCACAAAACCCTGCGGGTCGGCGGGGCAGCCATCGCCACCGGTGGCCGGGT
>NZ_JBVASJ010000033.1:0-68460 GCF_057813935.1 Pseudomonas sp. F220 | reverse complement strand
GTTGAAGACAGGGACTGTTTAACCGTCGTATTCTTTTTCATGGATTCGCCCTCGCTGTCGGTGGCTTCTTAGACTGCCCCCGTGGCGCATTGACGCCTCGGCGCGGGCGAGTCCATCCAATTACGGCGTGTCACTTTTTCAGACGCCGGAATGCCGGCCCAGCAAAAAGTAACCAAAAGGCTTTGCCCCAAGCGTACGGCCCCTCGCCAAGGCTCGGCGTTCCCTCGCTCCGGCATTCATCAGGGGGCATCGCCCTCCGGTCTGCTGCGCTACGACCTCCATGCGATGTCCTCGGCTTCGCCGAGGGGCGCTGCGCGCCAGTCCCCTGATGAACACCTCCACTCGGCCTTCCGAAGGGGCGGGTAGATCAAAAGCCAAAGCAAAAGCGAGGCGGCCTACCGGCCGGCATGTTTGTTTGGTCGGGTGTACGCCGATGTGGGAGTGGGCTTGCTCGCGATATAGGTCTTGTGATCGTTCCCACGCGGGTGGGAACGATCAAATCTATGCTCTCTTGTCTCAATTTTTATGAATATTGAGACATCTTTGCGTTTGTGCCGTACTAAGAACTCAGTTTTTGGCTTTTTTGAGACAGCGATGATGCGAAGGAGCATCTTTTGATCTTCGCGTTCTAGAGCGTACCAAACACCTTCTTCGCCAGGCTGGTAGCCGCTGCCGCCGGGTTCTGGCGGATGGTTTCTTCCTGTTTGCCGATCATTTCGAACAGGCCGTTGAGTGCCTGTTCTGTTACATAACCTTCGATATTGGCATTTTTCGCATCGACCACGCCGAGGGTCGCGGCTTGGCCGGCGAAGGAGTTGTATTGCTTGGCCAGGCCGACCTGATCGGTTGCCTGCTTGACGATCGGCAGGAACTTGAGGCGAATTTGCTCGCGGCTGGTTTTGCTCAGGTATTGAGTCGCCGAATCCTTGCCGCCACTGAGAATGCCTTTGGCGTCGTCGACGCTCATTTTTTTCACGGCATCTACCAGCAATGCCTGGGCTTGCGGCACCGCAGCTTCAGCCGCTTTGTTCATGCTGGCTTCCAGTTCGTCGACTTGGTCGCCCATGCCGAACTGCTTCATCTTCTTGGCAACCTTGCCCAGATTACCCGGCAACTCGATCTTCACGTCCGGGTTGTTGCTGAAACCGCCCGGGGTGCCCAGTTGTTTGACGGCGATTTGCGCGCCTTGGGTCAAGGCGTCCTTGAGCCCGCCGGTGGCGTCTTTTTGGGAAAGATCACTGAGGGACAAGGCCAGCGCACTGGCGGAGATCAACACGCCCGCACACAAACCGGCGAAGCGAAGGGAATGACGGAGCATGGCAGCTTCCTTAATCAAGAGAGGGAGTTAACGTACCGCATCGACGCGGATTTTCAACGGCTGCGCATCCTTGCCATTGAGTTGTACGCCGTGATGTTCTGTCGTAATAAACACTAGCTTGCTATCCACTTCGATGCGCGCACTGACCGAGTAGCGATGGCCGGGTTTGACCTGGCTCGGGTCATAGCTGAGGTGAAAAGGCAGTGGCACCTGACCTTTGACCGGGCCGCTTTGTTCGTCCAGTACGATGGCAGGCGCGTCGGCGAGGGAAACATCCTGCAGGCTGACGCTGAGGATCGCCGTTGGCGGCAGGGCGATGCGTTGCAGGTAGAACACTTCGCCGTCGAGAGTGGCTTTGGGGGACGGTTGCAGGGTATGGCAGGCACCGAGCAGGGTCGTGACGGCAAGCAAAGAGAGTTTTTTCATCGGGATCTCCGTATCGATGGCGCCAGAAGACAACTGGCGCCTGAAATAATCTAGTCGGTTTGCTGCGGGGCATCGACCTGATCGGCCGCATCTTCACTGCGATGCAACGCCACCTGACGAATCGACAAGCGAATCTCTGCCGGCAATACGCGCTTGGCCGCGCCTTCGGCCAGTTCGCCGAGCAGTTCGCGATAGCTCAGTTTGCCAGCCTCATCGCGACGTAATACGTCGAGATCCAGCAGCGTTTGAATGAAGTGGCGGAACAGGCTCTTGTCGAAGAATTCCGGTGCGTTCAGGCCATGCAGGATCGACAGGCGCTGGGCCATGACGGTGCACAGGTCTTCCAGTTCTTCGGCGCTGATGCTGTTCTGGCCGCTGTTGAGCAGCAGTGAGATGGCCATATAGAAGCGTTGCAGGGTTTGGGCGATGCTCTTGGACAACAAGGTCAGCAGCACAAAATGTCGCGAGCTCGGTGCAGGGCGCACATACACCTCTTTCTCGAAGCGCAGCAGGCCTTGCTCGACGAAAGCTTGCAGCCATTGATCGACCACCGCATCCAGCTCTTCCAGCGACCAGCGGATGAACAGCTCCGATTGCAGGTACGGATACAACGCGTGGGTATAGCGCAGGATCTGCTCGCGACTCATGCGCGAACTGCTCTGGAAGAAGCTCGCCAGCAGCGCCGGCAGGGCGAAGATATGCAGCACGTTGTTGCGGTAGTAAGTCATCAGGACGGCGTTCTGTTCGTCCAGATACAGAATTTTACCCAAGGCATCGCTCTGCTCGGAAAGCAGGTCCATGTCTTTCACGTGCTCGATCAACGCGCGGCCGTCACCTTCCGGCAGCGTGGTGTGAGGCGAGTAGGGGACGCGGCGCAACAACGCCAGATACAGGTCGAGGACCCGCGCCATGGCGCGATCATCCAGCGCCAGACGGCTGGTGGAGAGCAAGGCCAGTGCCACCAGATTGACCGGGTTGATCGCTGCGGCTTCGTTCAAGTGCTGAGCCACACGCTTGCCAAGACGGTTGGTGGTTTCGTTCAGCCACGCCGGGCGGAACTGCGGACCCAGCTCCTGGGAACGCCAGTCCGGTTGCTCCTTGTCGAGAAAATCAGCCAGTTTGATCGGCTCGCCGAAGTTGACCGCAACCTGGCCGAAACGCTGTTTGAGGGCGCCAATGACCTTGAAGATATCGAAAATCGACTCTTTCTTCTTGGTCGCACCGCGCAACTCGCCGAGGTAGGTCCGGCCTTCGAGAACACGTTCGTAACCGATGTACACGGGGATGAAGACAATCGGCATCCGCGATGAACGCAGAAAGCTGCGCAAGGTGATCGCCAGCATCCCGGTTTTCGGTTGCAGCATGCGCCCGGTACGCGAGCGGCCGCCTTCGACGAAGTACTCCACCGGGAAGCCTTTGATGAACAACGTGTGCAGGTATTCGTTGAACACTGAGGTGTAGAGCGGGTTGCCCTTGAAGGTGCGACGCATGAAAAACGCACCGCCTCGGCGTAACAAACTGCCAATCACCGGCATGTTGAGGTTGATCCCCGCGGCGACGTGCGGCGGGGTCAGGCCGTTGCGAAACAGTAGATAGGACAGCAGCAGATAGTCGATATGGCTGCGATGGCACGGCACATAGATCACTTCGTGACCCTGGGCGACGGCTTGCACACCTTCGATGTGGTTGACCTTGATGCCGTCGTAGATCTTGTTCCAGAACCAGCTCAGCACCACTTCCAGAAAGCGGATCGCGGTGAAGGTGTAGTCCGAGGCGATTTCATTGCCGTAGCGCAGCGCCTGAGCCTTGGCTTTATCCGGGGATATGTTCTCGCGTTCGGCTTCTTCGAGGATCGCCTGCTTGACCAACGGCTGATTCAATAGTCCTTTGACCAGATTGCGTCGGTGGGAAATGTCCGGGCCGATCACCGCCGCTTTCAGATTGCGAAAGTGTACCCGCAGAATCCGCTGGGCCATGCGCACAGTGCGTTCATGGCCTTTGTTGTGTTCGATCAGTTCGCGCAGATGAATGGGGGCCGAGAACTGCACGCGGGTCTTGCGTCCCAAAATCATGATGCTCAGCAGCCGGCGCAGGCGCCCGGTGACGGCCCAGCTGTCGGCGAACAGTAGTTTCCACGGGCTCGATTCGCTGCCTGGGGATTGGCCCCAGAACACGCTGACTGGAATGATTTGCGCGTCTTCAGCAGCATTCTGGCTCAAGGCGCTGACCAGGCGGGTCAGCGTCGGTGGAGCACCGCGTTTGTCCTGGCGGCCAAGCCAGTCGGGCTCCGGCGTCAGATAGAAGAACGCGGCAGGTTCCAGCAGGTTGCCCACCGACACCGGCAATATCGGGCGCGGCAGGCCGGCCTTGCCGCATTCGGTGTCGAGCACGGCCAAATCGGTCAAGGATGGGTTTTGCAGGACGTAGAACACCGGACGACTGCGGTCGAGGTTGAGGGTGAAGGACGACTGGTTGATCGTCTCCGAGCGAACCCAGAGGTACAACAGCCGGCGCAAGGTGCCAAACACAAGACGGCGGAACGGGGAGCGGGTCATACGGCTTCTGCGTTAGTTAAAAAAACCGAGCAGGTGCTCGGGGGCCGGTAGTGTGCCGTATTCACCGAAAATCGGCAAAAAAGCAGGGAAGTAAACTTGAGTTGGAGGCTTTTATGCGGGTCTTGCACTCAGCCCTGTCCAGAGCAGTATCCAAATCCTGTGTGACAGGCATAAAAAAATCCGGAATCTTTATCGGATTCCGGATTTTTCGGTGGAGTGTATCGCGTTGGAAACTTCGGCGGTTACAGCAAAAATTTCGCGAAATTCACGCCAGTACCGGCCGGGCGCACGTCTTCAAGGAAAGCATCCTTGTCGGCGCTCAACTCCAGGCTCACGGTAGGCTTGCGTTTACCTTGGTTGCGCACCACCAGGCCTTCCATCTTCTCGCGCAGAAACACGGTTGGCACTTTCAGGTGCAGCAACTGGTCGGTGCTCGGGGTGTGCAGCAACAAGTGAATCCACTCGTACTGACCGATGGCCAGACGACTGACGGGGATATCGAACCACCAGATGTTCTTGTTGCGGTTCAGTTCGGTGAAGTGGCAGTTATTGACACCCAGCACGGCGCCGCCGAGTTCCTGGTTTCTGCGGGCAATGGCCTGCGTTTTATCGAGTTTCATAACATTCCTACGGGTTGGATCTTCAGCGCCACGGCCTGAATACGTTGCGCATTCTCGGGGGTTGAGGGGTAAACATAAAGCCAAACCTGCGCGTGGCGATGAAATGACGCAGTGAAAATAAATGAAACTCTGCGCAACGGCCTAGGGTCAGTCTTTAAGTAACGACGTTTACACCTCTATTTTTACCTGGAGAAACAGCATGAGCAGCACTGGCGATAAAATCAAAGGCACCGCGAACGAAGTGGCTGGCAACGTAAAGCAGAGCGTGGGTAAAGCCACTGGCAATGACAAGCTGCGTGCCGAAGGCAAAGCTCAGGAATTGAAGGGCGATGCGCAAAAGGCTAAAGGCCAAGTCAAAGATGCGATCAAGAAAACTATCGATAAAATCTGACGTGGACGGTTGTCTGATCACAGCTGAACGGCCATCCGCGGATGGCCGTTTTTGTGTCAGGTAAGGGTGGTCAAACAACGAATTTGTTTCAACACGGTCAACTAAGCTACTTTGATGTAGAAAACGGCCCCTGAGTCTCCACCGACTTCAACCTTTTTGCGGCGAAAGGAGACGCTATGATTTTTCCGGATTTGAAAGGCTTGCCCCTGCATCGCGTGATGATGCGCACGATTACCGAATTCATTAACGACGAGATGTCGACTTATGCTTCGGCACTCGCCTATCAGATGCTGTTCTCGCTGTTTCCCTTCCTGTTGTTTCTCATCGCCCTGATCGGTTTCCTGCACCTGCCGGACTTCTTCTCCTGGCTGCGTCTGCAATCGGAACTGGTGTTACCGCCCCAAGCCCTCGAACAAGTAAACCCGGTGATCGACCAGCTCCAGCAATCCAAGGGCGGGCTGCTCTCGGTGGGTATCGTGATTGCACTGTGGACCGCGTCCGCCGGCGTGCGGCTGATGATGAGCGCCATGAACGCCGCTTACGACGTGGTCGAAGGACGCCCGATCTGGAAGCGCTTTCCACTGTCGATTTTCTACACTGTCGGCATCGCCGGGATGCTCCTGGCTGCCGCCGCTTTGATGGTCCTGGGGCCGCAAGTGATGGGCTGGCTGGCGGGGCAAATCGGCATGGAGGACTTTGTCGTCACAATCTGGACCATTCTGCGCTGGCCGTTGGTCGTCTTGCTGCTGATGGTCTCCGTGGCATTGATGTATTACGTCATGCCGGACGTGAAGCAGGAATTCCGCTTTATCACCCCGGGATCGGTGCTGGCGGTGGTGGTGTGGATCGTCGCTTCTCTGGGCTTTGGCTATTACGTGAAAACCTTCGCCGATTACAACGCCATGTATGGCAGTATCGGCGCGATCATCGTATTGCTGTTGTACTTCTATATTTCTGCGGCGGTGTTGTTGCTCGGCGCGGAAATGAACGCGACGATCGATCACATGTCGACCCAAGGCAAGCAACCTGACGAGAAGGACTTCAACGGGGACGACGAAAAACAACACGTTTCGGGATTGGGACGGGATCACTCGCTCAAGCCGACCACTGACGAAGCCTGAATATGATCCGTGAAATTTTGAAAATGGGCGACGAGCGCCTGCTGCGCATTGCCCCGCCGGTGCCGTGCGAGATGTTCGACAGCCCGGAACTCTGGCAGTTGATCGACGACATGTTCCAGACCATGGAACATGTGGGCGGCGTGGGTCTGGCTGCGCCACAAGTGGGCGTCGACCTGCAACTGGTGATCTTCGGTTTCGAGCACAGCGAACGCTATCCGGACGCAGATGCCGTACCGCAGACCATCCTGATCAATCCGCTGATCACGCCATTGAGTCCGACGCTGGAAGAGGATTTCGAAGGCTGCCTGTCGGTGCCGGGTTTGCGCGGTGCAGTGGAGCGTTATCAGCAGATTCGCTACGAAGGTTTCGACCCCAAGGGCCAACCGATTGTGCGCATTGCCTCAGGCTTCCACGCACGGGTTGTTCAGCACGAATGCGATCACCTGATCGGCCGGCTGTACCCGTCTCGGATCAGCGATTTCAGAAAGTTTGGTTTTATCGAAGAGATGTTTCCAGATAGGGATCCTGCGGCGGACGATTGAGCCAATTGTTCGGGCCTCTTCGCGGGCAAGCCCCAATGCTGTTCAGTTAAGGAAATGAGGTTTTTTGTAGGAGCGAGCTTGCTCGCGATGGACTCAAGGGCGACGCGTTTATTCAGACAACACGCGTTATCGTTAACGTCCATCGCGAGCAAGCTCGCTCCTACAGTTCTATGCCCATGGCAATCAAGGGTTTAGTGCGAGCGTAGCGGGCCAGGCGATCTGTCAGTGACTGGGGAAGCCGTGGGTCGATGGAAAACCCCAATCCCTCATAGAACGGTTGCAGATCTGGATGGCAGAACAGCCAGACCTGCCCATCGATGCGCGCAATGGCATGTTCGACCAACTGCATGGCAATCCTTTGGCCTCGATAGGCAGGATCGACAAACAACCCAGTCAACCAATGCCCTTGGGCGACCGCTGTCAGGCACAACCCAGCAATGATTTCCCCCCGCTTGGCGACCCACAACTGGCCCTCGCTGGCAGCGCGCATCGGCGAATTGTGCAGGCGATAGAACTTGTTCAGCAGAGGGCGTAGCGGCTCGGTAAGCAGGCTGAAATGTAGGTCTGGCATGGTTGTAGAGAAATTCTATGAAGGGCGATGAGGGGCGCAGAATTATAAATCGCTTAAATAAAACCCTGCTGCGCAATAGGTGTTATACCTCATGTTACATCCCGTATGAGTGGAGCGAGCATCATGGCTAAAGGCATGGATTCAAAGAAAGCTGCAAAGAAAAAGCCGGCAAAAACCGCCGATGAAAAACGCGCCGACAAGAAAGCCAAAAAAGTCGACGTGTTTGGTCACTGAGTCGTCTTTCACGGAGCCCGGCAATCGGGCTCCGCTTTCACTTCCAAGCGTTTACTTCTAAGTCAGTAACCCATCGATCTGCAAGATTTCGCTGCGCTATTGCACAGAGGGGGATGACGCCGACGTTCATTTGTCGGCGGGTCCCTGCTTTGAGCGAAGCCATGCCCAATTATCTTGATCAAGCCCAACGAGAAGAACTCGAAATCCTGCGCCTTAGCCTGACAGGGCGGACGCAATGGCCGACCTGGTTGTTGCTGATGGGCGTCTACGGTGCCTGGTTTTGCGTGGTGCTGGCTAGCCCATGGCTGGGATTGTGGCTGAGCACGGCGCTGCTGATTCCCATCGTTGTGCTGTGGATGTCGGTGCAGCACGAGCTGTTACACGGGCATCCGACGCGTTTTACCTGGCTGAACAAAATCCTTGGTTATGCGCCGTTGGCGGTCTGGTATCCCTACACGCTGTACCGCGACAGCCATTTGTTGCACCACCGTGATGAAGACCTGACGTTGCCCGGTCGCGACCCGGAAAGCCGCTACTTGAGCCGACGCCAATGGCAGGGCAGCTCGCTGTTTGAGCGCAGCCTGCACTGGCTGAACAAGACCGTGGTCGGTCGTCTGTTAGTGGGAGCACCGCTGGCGTTGTTGGCGCTGGCGAGGGAGGAGTTGCAGCGCTTGCGTCGAGGCGAACAACAGGCTTGGCTGATGTGGCTGACCCACGGCGCGCTGACCGTGCTGATGCTGGGCTTCATCGCCCGTTACAGCGTGGTGCCGGTCTGGCATTACCTGTTGCTGATCAGCGTGCCGGCGTTGTCGGTAGCAATGATCCGTTCCTATTATGAACACCGCCCCCACGGGCAAGCGGAGCAGCGCACGGTGATCAACGAAGCGGCGTGGCCCTGGACCTGGTTGTTTCTCAATCTGAACTTGCATCTGGTGCATCACGACTTGCCGGGGTTGCCCTGGTATTACCTGCCACGTGTGTACCGTGCCCGCCGCGCGCAATGGCTGGCGCGTAGTGGCGGATTTCTGGTGCAAGGCTATGGTGAACTGTTTCGTCGACACGGGCTGGCGGCGGTAGACAGCCCGGAGCATCCGTTTGATTGATTTTGATTGCGAGACGCAAATCTCCCGTAGCAGCTGGCGAAGCCTGCGTTCGGCCGCGTAGCGGTCGTAAAATGGACTATCGCATTTTTCAGAAAAACCGAGCTGTTCGATATGCGACCGCTTCGCGGCCGGACGCAGCCTGGCGGCAGCTGCTACGGGATGCTGTGCCGCATTGGAAATAGGAGCCTGACAATGCCCACCTGCTACGCAGAACTGCTGATGTACGTCGCACCTGAGCAAGTACGCCAAGCCAACGAACAATGGCTGACTCGTATCCTCGAACGGCTCGGCGTTACCCGTCGCCGCGCGCATGGCCTGGAGCTGATGCAGCTCTGGCTCGCTGCGCAACTGCTGCTAACCCAAACCTGCGGTTATCCGCTGATGACCGCCCTGCGTGGGCAGGTTCGGGTGATCGGCCGGCCTCGCTTTGAGCTGCCCGACAGTTCAGACGGTAGCCATTGCAGCCTGCTGCTGACCCGTGTCGATGAGCCGCGTCGGACCCTGCAGGCGTTGTTTGGCAGTCGTGGGGTGATCAATGGGGAGGACTCCAACAGCGGCATGAACCTGCTACGCCATCGGCTTGCGCCGCTGCAACAGGACGGCCGGTTTTTCTCCAGTGTCTCCATCAGCGGCAGTCATCGCGAGAGCCTGCGCTGGTTGCGTGAAGGCAAGGCGGATTTGGCCGCCATCGACAGCGTCACCTTCGCCTACCTGGCGCGTTATGCCAAAGAAGAAGTCGCGGGGTTACGGGTGGTGGCGCGCAGTGCGGTCAGCCCGACGTTGCCATATATCGGTGTCGCTGGGCTGACTGATGAACAGGCCGAGCGGATTCGTGAAGTGATGAATCTGACTTTGCGGGAGTTGCCCGACGTGGCTGAAACCCTTGGGTTGCGGGAAGTGTTGCCGGCATCTGAAGGCGACTATCAGGTTCTTCTCGACTATCAGCAAGAGGCTGAAGAGCTTGGTCTGGCTCGCCTGCGTTGATTGTTTTGAGATTTTTCGCGGGCAAGTCGGATCGCCGCCCGCTCGCTCCTACAAAAGCAGCGCCAATCCCCATCATGGTGTGATCGACCTGTAGGAGCGAGGCTTGCCCGCGATGACGATGGATCAGGCGATAAACATCCCATGCTCATAAATTCCATAAAGATATATAAAAATACTTTTTAAGTATTATTAAAGAATAAGTCTCCTTGATAGGATCGCGTCACCGGAACACCGGACATACAGCGCAACCATTTCTATTGGAGCCTCCATGTCCGGCGCCGACACTTTTCACCGCGAATACGTGGGCGGATTATTCCGCAATCATTACCAGTGGCTGTGCGCACGTTTGCGCCGCCATCTGAACTCCAGCGCCAGTGCCGAAGACATTGCCGCCGACACCTTTGTCCACCTCCTGAGCACTCCGGGGCTGATCCCGATCCATCAGCCGCGTGCGCTGCTGACCACCATTGCCCAGCGATTGATGTACCAGCTCTGGCGCCGTCGCGACCTGGAGCGCAATCACCTTGATGCCTTGCGGCAGGACGAAGAACTCCAAGGGTCTTCACCTCAGGATCTGGCGCAGGTACTTGAAGCCCTGCACGGCATCGACCGTCAGCTCAAGCGCTTGCCAGACAAGGTCCGCGCAGCTTTCTTGCTGGCCCGGGTCAATGGACTGACTTATCCCCAGGTTGCTGCGCAACTTGGAATTTCCCAACGTTCGGTGAGTGATTACATGACCCGCTCAAGTGCTGTCTGTGCGCCGTGGAATGCCGCGAACCCCCCGCCATTACTCCGACAACCCTCCATTCAGAGGTCCGCATGAGATCGATCAAAACCCTGCTCGGCAGTTCGCTGCTGGCGCTAAGCCTGCTGGCACAACAGGCACCTGCGGCCGAGAAACCCGCGCCGATCCACTTTGGTGACATCACGTGGGAAAGCGGCAGCCTGATCACCGAGATTCTGCGTTTGATCGTCGAGAAAGGTTACGGCTACCCGACCGACACGCTGCCGGGTAGCACCGTCAGCCTCGAAGCTGCGCTGGCCAAGGACGACATCCAGGTGATCGGCGAAGAATGGGCCGGGCGCAGTCCGGCATGGGTCAAAGCGCAAGCCGAGGGCAAAGTGTTCGGCCTCGGTGACACCGTCAAGGGCGCCACAGAAGGCTGGTGGGTGCCGGAATACGTGATCAAGGGTGACCCGGAACGTGGCATCAAGCCTTTGGCTCCGGAGCTGAAATCCGTTGCCGATCTGGCGCGCTATAAAGATGTGTTCCGTGACCCCGAGGACCCAACCCGCGGACGTTTCCTCAACAGCCCGACTGGCTGGACCTCGGAAATCGTCAACAGCCAAAAGCTCAAGGCCTACGAGCTGACCGATAGCTTCGTCAACTTCCGCACCGGCTCCGGCGCGGCGCTGGATGCTGAGGTCGCCTCATCGATCCGTCGTGGCAAACCCGTGTTGTTCTACTACTGGTCGCCAACGCCGTTGCTGGGTCGTTTCAAACTGGTGAAACTCGAAGAGCCGGCGTTCGATGTCCAAGCCTGGAAAACCCTGGCCGATGCCAACAACCCGCACCCAAAAGGCACTCGCTCAATGCCCGCCAACCTGGCCATTGGCGTCTCCGCGCCGTTCAAAGCCCAATACCCGGACCTGGTCGCATTCTTCGAGAAAGTCGACCTGCCAATCAATCTGTTGAACCAGACCCTCGGTCAGATGAGTGAGAAACGTCAGCAACCGAGACAGGTTGCCGCAGCGTTTCTGAAGGATCAGCCGCAGGTCTGGAAGGGCTGGGTACCTGCAGAAGTGGCGACACGGGTGAGTGGGAGTTTGTGACCGATCGATCTGGCCGGACTCAGTGTTGACTGTCCGATTGCTTTCGCGGGCAAGCCAATCAGCTAAGGAGTTTCAGTTTCGGCACATTCCCTGTAGCAGCTGGCGAAGCCTGCGTTCGGCTGCGAAGCGGTCGTAAATCCTGCTTCCACGGTTAACCTGAAAAAACGCGGTGTCTGATTTTACGACTGCTGCGCAGCCGAACGCAGCCTGGCGGCAGCTGCTACAGATTGTGTGGCAGCTTAACTGACCGGCATTGAGGCTTGCCCGCGATCGATCTAACGGCTTACGCCATCTCCGCGGCCAACGCTGCTTTAACTGTCGGACGTGAATCAATCCGCGCCTGGAAACGCTCAAGCGCCGGCCATTGCCCCAGGTCGATAGCAAAGAGCCGCGTCCACCTCAATACGGTGAACAAGTACGCATCGGCAACGCTGAACGGCTCACCCATCAGGTAATCCTGCTGCTCCAGCGCCTGGGTCAGCACGGCGAAACGCTTGAACAGCTTCTCCCGGAAGATCGCCTTTACGTCATCGGGAATCGAGCTGTTGAACAGCAGTCCCAATCCGCCATGAATCTCGCTGGAGACGAAGTTCAGCCATTCCTGCAAACGCACTCTTTCCCAGGTTCCATTAGCGGGTGCCAGACCTGTTTCTGGTTTTAGATCGGCGAGGTATTGCAGGATGGCCGGGCCTTCGGTCAGTACCTGTGCGTTATCCAGCTGCAACGCCGCGACATAACCTTTGGGGTGGATGGCGAGAAAGTCGGCGCCGTCGATGGTCTTCTTGGTGGCGTTGTCGACGCGGATCAGTTCGAACGGTAGCTCCAGTTCACGCAAGACAATGTGCGGTGCCAACGAGCAGGCCTGGGGTGAGAAATACAACTTCATAGAGGGGACTCTTCTGGACGGTTTTGATCAGTGTCATAGTCGTCGCCATCATCCGTAAAATTACTCTTTCAGAATCTTGCCATAAGGACAGCTACTGCCATGATGAACCTGATGCATTGGCGCATGTTGGTGGCGGTGGCGGATGCCGGCACTATCACTCGCGCCGCCGAGCGCGTCGGCATGACCCAGTCTGGCGCCAGTCAGGCACTGGCGTTACTCGAAGATATGCTCGGGGTGCAGCTGTTCACTCGGGAAAACCGCCAGACCCTGCCAACCGCGATTGGCCTGCAGGTGATTGAGCAGGCGCGGTTGATGCTCGGGGCGCTGGAGACCATTCGGACCACTGTCGATGCCGCGAAAGACATTCGGCGCGGCACGATTCGCCTGGCAAGTTTCCCCATGGTGCTGGCCACCTTCCTGCCGCCGTTGCTGCGCCAATTCAATCAGCTTTATCCCGGTATTCAGGTGGTGGCGCTGGAGGTCAGTGATGACGAGGTAGAAGCCCTGCTCAGTGCCGGGCTGATTGACGTGGGAGTGGTGTTGAACCCGTCTGCTGAACGTAACGCCGGTTTGTTGGGTCGCGATGACTGGGTTGGCGTATTGCCAATCGGTCATCCCTTGGCTCGGCGGCCGGGTACGGTCGGCGTATCGTTGGCAGAGTTGGCTGCGCAGCCCTTTGTACTGGCCACCGGCGGCTGTTCGGTCAATGCCCGCAGCCTGGCGGCGGATGCCGGTCTGGAGTTGCTCGACGTCCGGGTTGAGGTCCGCGAGTGGAGCAGTGCGTTCACGCTGGTTCGGGAAAATGTCGGTGTGACTCTGGTTCCCGAAATGACCCTGCCAACGGATCACAAGGGCCTGCGCATCCTCCCTCTGACGACACCGGTTCATCGAGAATTCGCGCTGGTCGTTCCGCAGGGCAGGGCAGTGTCCACGTCAGTGCAAGCGCTGTTGGAGATGGTGCGCCAGGCATAGCGGTTCATGAGTTCCATTGTGCGAGTTATTCTTATATCCGAAAAAAATGGATGGTGGCGCAATAGTGGCCTTGCATCCGTTCAGCAGCTGTCTATGCTCAGCCGTGACAACGGGTGTCGATCACAATATGACGTAGTCATCAGGCTGCCGCCCACGCCATGGTGCAGGTCGGTGAGTATGTCTGGTCTAAGTTAAAGCCGTGATCAAGCGTCAAGAGTGCGCTACCCAAGGCACTATTGTTAAAAGGAATGCTTCTTAAATGGAATTACTTGTCAATGTTAGGTTGGGCCCGAGACCGGGCCGTCAAGAAAAGGATGGCTTGATAAGAGCGTTGCGGTAGGGACACTCCGATTAAACATCATTTATCACCTGACACTTATCCTTCTTGTAGGGATGCGTTTGCCTGTTCTGTGGAAAGTTGTAGTGGGTCCAGTGAAAGACTTGAAACTTCCGTCAAACTAAAGACAGCGCTGAAGGTGATAGCACCATGTTTAATTTACATCGCAAGTCGGATCTGCTTGAAATTGAACGATTTACCAGCGCTCTGAGCGAGGCGAACGCCAAGCTGGCAGCGGTCAGTCGTTCGATGGCGATGATCGAGTTCACACCTGACGGTATCGTCCTCAATGCCAACGATAATTTTTGCAGCGCCATGGGGTATACCGTCGAGGAAGTCCGTGGCAAACATCACCGGATTTTCTGCGAAGAAGCGTTCTATCGCAGCGAAGCCTACGCCAAACTGTGGCGCGATCTGGGCCGTGGTGAACCGGTTAGTGGTACTTTTTTACGGCTGGACAAGAGCGGTAAAGAGATCTGGCTCGAGGCCAGTTATATGCCGGTCCTGGGCCCTGACCGGCAAGTACAAAGCGTGATCAAAGTGGCTTCGGATATTTCCGCGCGGGTCTACAAGGCGCACGAAAACCAGAGCCTGATCAATGCTCTTGGCCGCTCCATGGCGGTGATCGAGTTTGCCCCGGATGGCGAGGTCATCAGCGCTAACGAAAACTTCCTGAAAACCATGCACTACTCGCTCAGCGAAGTGGTCGGCCAGCATCACAGCCTGTTCTGCCATCGTGCCGAAAGCGAATCACAGAACTACAGAGCATTCTGGGCCTCGCTGAATCGCGGTGAATATCACTCCCATCGCTTCGAACGGGTCGACAAGCATGGCCACACGGTGTTTCTCGAAGCCTCGTACAACCCGATTTTCGATACCAAGGGCCGCTTGTACAAAGTGGTCAAGTTCGCCAGTGATATCACTGAGCAGGTGAGCACCTTGCAGACCGCAGCCGAATCCGCTCACTCCACCTCAGTGCAGAACGACGCCTGTGCCCGGAAGGGGTCGCAGGTGGTGCAGCAGACGGTTCAGATCATCGAAGAAATCTCCAAGGATCTCAACGAAGCAGCCCTCAGTATCGATGCGGTGAGTAAACAATCCGACATCATCGGCACCATCGTTCAGACCATTCGCGGGATTGCCGATCAGACCAACCTGCTGGCGCTGAATGCGGCCATCGAAGCGGCGCGGGCGGGAGAACATGGGCGAGGTTTTGCGGTGGTCGCCGATGAGGTGCGAAGCCTGGCTGCACGCACCAGTCAGGCGACCCTTGAGATCGTCGACGTGGTACGCAAGAACCATGACCTGTCACTGAGCGCTGTCTCGAGCATGCAATCGAGCTTGAGTCGCACCGGGCTTGGTGTGGAACTGGCCAATGAGGCTGGCGAAGTGATTATGGAGATCCAGCAAGGCTCGCGGCACGTGGTGGATGCGATCAGTCAGTTCAACTCGACACTGCAGATCAGTTAAACCGTTGAGCCATTAAAAAGGGTTCCCTTCCAGGCATCGCAGCCTGAAAGGGAACCCTTTGCAGTTCTGTTCGAGACGTCCTAAAGCGTCGCCAGAAACTTGTCGGCGACTTGTTTGCCGGTGGCGCTGTTCTCTTTCTCGGTCTGTGCCAACTTCATCTTGTCTTCGACGCGTTGGGCGATTTCTTTGCCGATCGCCAGTTGCTTTTCAGGCGACATGCTTTTCAAGCTGTCCTCGGTAATACCCAACTCTTTCAGAACACCGTCGCGCATCCGCTGTTCAGGGGTTTTGCTCATGTAGGCCTTGAAATCGGTACTCGCCGTACTGTCCGTGGCGGTGGTTGCATTCGGTGCGCTGGTGGCCGGCGCAGTGCTTTGCAGCAGCACGCGGGTTTTGGCGAACGCAGCGTCGACGTTGTCGCTCACCGTGTTGCTGGTTTGTTGCGTTGCTGCGGTAGCCTGATGGTTCGTGGCATTTTGCACGTTTTGCATCAAACCGCTGTAAATCGCGCTGGCGGCAGCCGTGCTCGGGTCCATATCGGACCGCTGGGTGGGCTGCACCGATGGGGATTTCTGGGCGTTGACGAACATGATTCGAGCACCTGAATGATTGCTATCGACAGGTTATGGGCAAATTGCATGCCGATACGGCCATGCCCCGATTTTCCGGGGGATGGCAGCATCATGCCTGCCAAGGGGGAACACAGGGCGGCCAAACCTTGCCGCTTTCGACCGCGTTTTTCCTGCATCAAGTCGAAATCCGGGTGACCTCGTCCAGACGCAAGGCGACGCCTTAAAATCGTCACCTTGCCCTGCTGCTTACCAATCCAGCGAATAACTCACACTCAATGTGCGACCTCCAGCATTGGCAAACGGCGCTCGGGCATTGGCCTGGGCAAACAGGTTTTGGTAGTTGCGATCGGTGAGGTTGTAGATCCCGCCTTCGAGACGGCCGACCGGCAGCTCCACCGAACCGAGCAGGTCTACCAGGGTATAGCCTTCGATGTCGCGGCCGTTGTTGTCCTTGAAGGCGGCGTCGTAGCTGTTCAGGCGCATACCCTGCAGACGCAGGCTGTAGTCGTCCTCGGTATAGCCGACGAACAGGGTGGTTTTGGCCGGTGAAATGCGGGTGGCCGGCAGGTCGATCCATTTGCCGTCCTGCTCGGTTTCGCCTTTGGCCCAGGCATAGGTGCCGCCCACCGACCAGTGATCGGTCGGGCGATACGTCAGGCTGTTTTCAATGCCGCGTACTCGCTCTTTTTGGTTGATCAGGCGCAGTACACGGTCATTGGCGTCGTAGAACTGAGTCACGTCCGAGGTGTTTTCATACACGGTGACGTCGGCCTGCCATTTGTCCCAGTTGCCGCGCCAGCCCAGCTCGTAGCTGTCGACTTTGATCGCTTGGGCATTGAGGGTCTGAATATCGAAGCGACTGTTGACGTCCCGCAGGAAGCGTTGGATGTCGGGCAGCGAGAAACCTTGGCTGTAATTGGCGAAGATGTCCTGGTTTTCGCTCAGGTGATAGACCGCCCCCAGGTTGTAGAGGGTGGCGTCGTACTTGAGGGTGTCGCCAGGCAAGACCGCGCGGTTCCCGGTCTGGACGATTTCACCATAGGCGATGCTGTCGGCCACTTCGCTTTCGATCCATTCGCGCCGTATGCCACCGCGCAGGGTCCAGTCGCCGATGTCCCAGGACATCTGCCCGAACAGCGCCTTGGTGGCCGTTTCGATGTCCGGGCCCATTTCATAGGTGGTGCCGGTCTTGGTGTAGTTCAGGCCGTTGACCGTGTACTGGTCGCCTCGCTGACGGGAGCGCTCGTGGTCGTAGTCGGCGCCCCAGACCAGATTGCCGGTGGCAGCGCCAATGGACGGCAGCGGGGTGTCGATGGCTGCGCGCAGGCCATAAACGTCTTGCACGCTATTGTTGTCCGAGACGCCGGCTTTACCGCGTGACAGGTCGGGAAAGAACAGTGCATCGGCACGACGCCAGTAGCTTTCGACTTGCAGGCCCTGGCCGTAGAAATCCTTGTCGGCGTAGTTGAGGTTGACCGCCTGGTTATGGGTGTAGGGCTGATCGTCAAGCTTCAAGCCCTTGACTGCGACGGCTTCGTTGAGGTTTTTTGGATCCTTGGTGTAACCGGTGTCCTGCTGGTCTTTGTAGTCTTGCAGCGACAGGCTGATTTTTTTGTCGGCATCCAGCTCATAACCGAACCGACCTTGCAGGTCATAGGTTTCGGTGTCCATGTTGCTGCCTTGGGACGTGTCCTGAGGAATGCGGTTGCCGTTGCCGTCGAACTGGTCGTTGCGTTGGGTCATGTCGGCCGAGACATACCAGTCCAGCGCGTCCTGGCGACCTGTCGCACTCTGGAACGCCTCGTAGGCGAAGCCTTTGCGGTTGAGGTTGTTGCCGCTGCTCATTCCCAGTTTGCTGCTGTAGGCGATGTCCTGGCCCTGGTTGCGCTTGGTGATGATGTTGATGATGCCGCCCGATGCGCCGGCACCGTAGATGCTGCTCGCGCCGGATACTACTTCGATGCGCTCGATGCTGGCGGGCGAGATGCTGTTGAGTTGGCGGAAGTTGTCACGGGTGGCGTTTTGCGACACACCGTCGATCAACACCAGCATGTTGCGCCCGCGCAGGGTCTGACCGAAGTTGCTCATGCCGCCGCTGGACGGCGCGATGCCTGGCACCAGTTGCCCAAGGATGTCGGACACTCGGCGACCGGCGCCGCTTTGTTCACGGATCTGTTGTTCGTCGATGACTTGTACCGAGCCTGGAATCGAGGCGATGCTTGCTTCGCTGCGGGTGGCCGAGACGACGGTGGCTTGCAGGTTCAGAGAGGCCGGTTGCTTGGTTTCTTCGGCCCAGGTCGGGGCACTGAAGGAGCCAATCAGCGGGATCAACAGGGATAACTTGGTTCGGGTCATGGTGCGGTCTTTTTTTAGTTTTGATGAGTGTTGGTAGAGAAAGCAGTGGGCTGCATAGCGGTTGAGGCTCGTACCCAGCGGATGCCCAAAGCGGCCAAGGCGTAGGTCATGGCTACCAGCCAGAAGCTATGGTCCAGCCCGACCAGCCCCATACCGATGCCGCCCAGGACGGCACCCAGCAGTGCGCCGGCTTTCGCCGCGCTGTTGCCCAGGCCCAGGGCAAAACCCTGTTGGGTGGGGCAAACGGTATTGGCGATCAGGGCATAGGCCACTGGCAGCAAGGCACCTTGCCAAACGCCCCACAACAGTCGGGTGGCGAGAAAACCGATCCATTCGTTGGCCAGCGCGGTTGCGGCGAGGGTCAGCGCACACAACCACGCCACGCCCTCGATGACGCGCAGGGTGTAGGCCGGTTGCCAGCGATCGAACAGCCGTCCCCACAGCGGCGCGGAAATGGCCAGGGTCGCGGCACTCGCGGCATAGGTCGCGCCAATCAGCCAGCCGGGCGCTTGCAGTACATCGGCGACATACAGCGCATAGAAGGGTTGAGGCATCATTTTTGCGGCCTGGATCAGCACGATTACCAGCAGAATTCCGCCCATCCAGCCCTTTGGTAAGGTCGCGCTGGCGGGTGTTTTTTTCTGCGCTGACCGCGCTGTATCAGCGGGCAGGAAGAAGCTGCCCAGTGCACACAGCAGGCAAATCAGCGTGGCGCCGTAGCAGAGCAGGGCAAACCCGGAAACATCCATCAACCAACCGCCCAGTACTGGCCCCACCAGCGAGCCGACGGCCGTTGCCGATTGCAGGCGCGCCAGCGTTCGCCCGCGCTCCGAGCTGTCACAGCAGGCCAGGGCGTATGCCTGAGCGGCGGCCAGAAAGCCGGCCAGTGCGCCTTGCATCACCCGGATCCCTACCAGCAACCACGGATCGAGCGTAATGGCCGCAAGCCCTTGGCACAGTGCCAACGCCAGCAATGCCCGAACTATCATCGGTTTGTGCCCGGTGCGGTCGCCGAGGCGACCCCACAACGGCGTCAAGAGCATGGCCGCAAGCATCGGACCGGCATAGACCATGGCGGACAGCAGGGCGGTGTAGTGGGCCTGTTCGGGACTGAGCAGATGTTGAATCTGCAAGGGCCAGAACGGACCGCTCATTTCCATGGCACCCATGGAAATGAACTGGATCAGCACCAACAGCCGTAAAGCGCTGCCTTTAGCTGCCATGGGCGTTAACACGCAGTGGGTTGCTGAGGCGGCCGACGATATCGGCATGGCTGTCGAGCAAGCGCATGCGCATAAACGACTTGGCCGGCCAGTCCTGCACGAGCAAGGCGTGACGCTCGGTTTCCCAGCGCTGCGGTTCGACGCGTTCACGCAATGCGTCAAAGCAATCACTGACCTGCGCTGCCAGTTCATCCCACAGGAGATTTTCCGGCACGTTCCAATGACGAGCGCAGAGCAGGGCCAGTTCGCCCAAGTGGCACATGAACGTGGTGTGCAGGAGTTTGTCGCGGACAAAACCGGACTCGTCGTAGAGCGTCATCTTCGGATCGTGCAGCTCAATATCGAGGCCATGGGCATGCAGGGTTTTGCGATCAATGCGAATGTCGCCGAAGTCGCGCGCCAGCAGGCGGTTCAATTGCCCATCGGCGCCCATCACCATAAAGCTGTTTTGCTGGTGAGCTTCGAAGGCCACGCCATACATCAGGTAGATGCCGAGCAGGCTCGGTACGGCAATCGACAGATAGTCACGGAAGAATGCCTGCATGGCTTCGCTGTCATCGCGTCCCTGGGCCAGTCTCACCCACTGACGAAGCAAGGGCTGCTGATGCTCATCCATCGCGAACAGGCTGCCGACCGGTACGGCCATTTCACCGGTATTCAACAGGCTCAGCGGGTTGTCCCGGTAAAGCACGGCGGCATGCCGTGAACGTTCGTCGTCCACCGGTTGTGGCGCGTAATGCACGCCGATGCGTTCCGGCACGATGTTCAGCAAGCGCTGGATCTGCGGCTCTTGATCAAGAATTTTCAGCAACAGATGACTGATGCGCGGCCCCATCCGCGCCGAGCGCGGCGAGACGGTGCGCTGCACGCTGGTCAGACGCAATGCCACCGGGAGTTTGACCATCGGCGCGGTGCGGCTGGCATCCGGCACAACGGTGCGAAACGACATGGTGGGATGAGCGGTGAACGCGACGATATCGGTCAGGATCAGCAGGTTGTCGGCGATTTCATTGGCGAATGAACGGGGTAATTCTTCATGGGCCTGCCAAGGGTGCGCGGGGAGCGGAAGGTAATCCGCACTATCCAACCCTCTGCTCTGCAATTGCGCCTGCAGTTGTTCGGCGGCTTGTGGGAAATTGCCTTGCCACCACTCCCAATAATCCGGCGTACCTGTCAGCGATTCGACGTGGGTGTATTGACGGTGCAGGGCGCACAACACAATTGGAAATTTCGCCTCGAACTCTGGCGAAAAGGCGATGACCTCAGAGGCACTGAGGCCCAGCTTGGTCTTGTAATTCGGGTGCCAGGGATGACCCAGCGTGCCCCACTGTTCCAGCAGCGAGGTCGGGTTCTCCAGCACGCTGCCGTTTTTGAGCCAGGCCAGTAGATTGTCTTCGCAGGCCGAGTCGATCCGGTCTTTCAGCTGGAGGGTCCAGCCATGATGGAAGGCCAGGCACAGCGTGTCATTGCTAAAGCTGTCATCGAGCTCCAGGGCCAGACGTTCCAGTACCTCGCTCGACGCAGCCGGGTTGAGCCGGGTGCTGAGATGGGCCAGCAATTCAGAAGGCAGCTGGATTTTATGAGGCAGGCTTGCGGGACTGTGCAGCGTAATGCTGCCACGCACGTCCCAGCTGTTCATTCGTCCGCCCGACAAATGTTCAAAACAAAGATGGGCGCCATTCTCGAGCGGTAACCAACAGTGGGTGTGCTCGTCGTATTCACAGTCGTCGGGATTGATCAGACCTTCGCGGAACAGCGCCTGGATCAGGCGTTGGAAGCTGCGTTGCGACGCGGGCTCTAAAGCGTTGCTCAAATGGTCGAGCGTGATTCGATGGGATCTGAAGGCAGGGGTATCGAGCGCCTCACTCCAGCGCGAGAGCAATTGCTGCTGTTTTTCGATATGCGCGAGCGTCAAGTCCGACTCCTTGTGACTTTCAATGACAAAGTGCGCAGAGAGTACCTTTTGAAAATGCTATAGCCAATGATAATCTTTAGCATTAACGTTTCATAGAGGGCCCTGAGACGGGCCTTTTGAGCCTCAGATGCCTGTAATGCTTAGGCGGCGGAGGAGAAGAGATGGTTTTTATGGGGACCTAAAACTTTTTCAGTCCATGGGTATTACGAGTACTCAATCGGCAAATCAAACATCTGGAACGCGTCGTCCACCGGCTGATAGCCCAATACCCGGGTGGTTTCGCTCAGGTCCAGACGCTTGAAGCGGTTGTTGGAAATACCGTGGGCGATCAGGTGCTTCACCCCTTCGACGTCTACCGAGCGTTGCAACAATTGCACGGCGTCTCTTGGGCTGAGCCAGGCGCTCAGGTCACGGGCGTTGGTCAGTTCGTGGCGATCCGGGAACTCGAAAGCACCGATGCGCAGGGCGATGGTCGAAAGGTCGTGTTTGGCGGCATAAAAGGCGCACAAGGCTTCGCCATAACATTTGCTCACGCCATACAGGTTGGCCGGCATGACGTGCATGCCCGGCGTGATCTGTCGGTCCACCAGGTAGCCTTCGATGGTCTGCGCGCTGCTGGCGAAGATCAACCGTTTGCAGCCCGCCGCCACGGCGGCCTCGAACAGGTAGGTGGTGGCCAGAATATTGTTGGGCAACAGTTCATCGAACGAGGCTGTTGCGTGGGGGATACCGGCCAGGTGAACGATCACATCGACGCCTTCGAGGACCGAGCTCAAGGCCTGTTTGTCGGTCAGATCCAGTCGCAGGAAGCGATGGGCGCCGATGGCGAAGTCTGGGTCAACGAGATCGGTGAGGATGAAGGTGTAGCGGTCCTGCGACGCTTCGAAAAATGTCTTGCCGATCCTGCCACAGGCGCCTGTCAGCAGTACGTTGAGTCCTTTCATGGATTGCCTCTTTGAATGAGTTACGGGTGTGGTTGAACGGCTTTGTGCTCAAGGCAGACCATTGCGGCCGTGCTCCCTGAAACCTGAGCGAGTACTGAGTTTTTCGTAGTAGGCGATAACCGCCGGATAGTTCGCACGCTCCATCGGCGTCATCAACCAGCGGTTGACCGACAAGCCGATGACGATATCTGCCAGCGTAAAGTCAGGACCGGCCACATAGGCACCGGTCACGGTCAGTTGCTGCTCGAGAATGCCCATTTTCTCGTTCCACCCGCGAATACCAGCGGCGATACGCTGTGGATCCTGGAAGTCCGGATTTTTTCGCACCAGTGCAACGAACGCGTAACTCCACGACGGATTAAGCTCAGTCGCTTGCCAATCCATCCATTGTTCGACGCGCGCCCGCGCTGCGGGTTCGGTCGGCAGCAGGTCGGCATTTTGCTGTTTGCCGACGAGGTATCGGCAGATGGTGTTGGATTCCCAAAGCACGCCTGCCTCGTCGACGATCACCGGCACTTGGGCATTGGGATTGAGCTGGAGAAACTCTGGCGTATGGGTTGAGGCGAAGCCGCTGCCCCAGTCTTCGCGCTCATAGGTCAGGCCCAGCTCATGGCAGGTCCACAAGACTTTTCGGACGTTGATCGAAGAGGATTTACCTAAAATTCTGAGCGAGTTTCCCATCGAGCTTCCCTGGCTATGGTGATTTGGCCCAGAGAATCTAGCAGTGTTTGGGGGATTGGGTGCCAGACATTTCACCATGGGTGCGATTCAAAGATCGTACTAGCGGTAGAGGATGACATTCGTTGCTTGAGCGTCTAAATTCCAGAGCCCATGCCACCCGTCTATCTCGGGCATGGCCTCAATGGAGTGCGGCGCAATTGAACAAGGGAATGTTGACGTATGCGTATCTGGCGGGATTGATCACGCCGATATGGTTGGCCATTGGCGTCGCCATCGCCGGCAGTCTGTATCCAGGCTATAGCCATCTCAATCAGGCGATGAGTGAGCTGGGAGCGCTGGGCGCACCCACCTATGAACTGTCGCCGCTGATCAACAACTTCCCGCTGGGTGTGTTGTTTATCGTTTTCGGTGTCGCCGTGTTCGAAACGTTCAAAGGCTCGAAGCTTGCCCGGTTGAGCGGCGTATTGATTGCGCTGCATGGCGTCGCCAGCCTGTGTACCGGTTATTTTTCCTGCGATCTGCGCTGCGATCTGACGCATCCGTCGGACAGTCAGAACCTGCATAACCTATCGGGCATGGTGATGTTCCTCACGCTGCTGATCGCCGGTGCGCTCTGGATCTATCTGGCGCCGCGCCTGATGAACCTCAGGTGGTTTGCCTGGTTCTCGCTGGCCTGCACCTTAATCGCGCTGCTGGTGTTGCCGCTGATGGGCAAGGCGGTTGCAGCAGGGGAAGGGTTTGGTCTGTATCAACGAATCAATTACGGCGCTTCTGTCATCTGGGTGGCAGTGCTCGCCTGGATATTGCTGTCCAGACGAGCGCCTCAGCCGCGCTAGCTCGCCCGTTATGGGGACGTCTCTGGCAAGCCTTGAACATCCCCGGCTTCTTTGCGTCCCCGGCTCATGAGCTACAAGCGGTGTGTTGCTCAGCGCCATGAACCTGCGTCCTTGATGCGCGCTTAAGTACTCTCGCGCACCATCAACTCAAACCCCATGTCCTGCACCGGTTTGGCCACGGTGTTGCCAGCCATCAAGGTCAACATCTGCTCGGCGGCGCGGCGGCCGATGGCCTCTCGCGGGGTGCTGATGCTGCTCAGGCGCGGCACCATGTGAGCCGAGGCGGGCAGATCGTTGAAGCCGAGGATAGCGACTTGCTGCGGGACCTTGATTCCGAAGCGCATGGCTTCGAGCAGGGCGCCTTGAGCCAGGTCGTCGTTGCCGAAGAAGATTGCGTCGACCTGTGGATGGCTGGTCATCAGTTGCAGAAACAATTCGCCGCCCAGACCGACCGACGATGGACGCGGGGTCAACAGTTCAAGGTCCGGATCATACAAACCGGCTTTTTGCAGCGCGCGGCGGAAACCTTCGCCACGCAGCAGGGTGCGTTGGTCGAGTTGCGCGCCGATATAGGCCAGCCGTCGCCGACCGCGTGAGATCAAATGTTCGGCCGCTGTCTCGCCGGCGCTCAGTTGCGAGAAGCCGACGCAGTTCAGCCCGGCACCGGGGTCCAGGTCCATCATGTAGACGCAGGGAACGTTGCTCGCCTCGATCATCCGCCGAGCGCTTTCGGTACGGTCAAAACCGGTCAGCAACAGACCACGCGGCTGGTAGGCCATGTAATTGCGCAGCAGGTTTTCTTCTTCGTCGCGCGAGTAGTGATAGTTGCCGATCAACACTTCAAAGCCTTTGGGCCGCAAGACGGTGTGAATGGCTTCCAGGGTTTCAATGAACAACAGGTTGGACAGCGACGGCACCAAAACCACCACCGAATGGCTCTGGGCCGAGGCCAGGGCACGGGCGGCGGGGTTGACCACGTAGTTCAGTTCGAGCGCAGCCTGCTGGACCTTTTCCACCAGTTCAGTGGCCACGCTGCTGATGCCGCGCAAGGCCCGCGAAGCGGTGATCGGACTAACACCGGCCAGACGCGCGACTTCGTTGAGGGTAGGGCGTCCCGTGGTTCGGGTATTTTTATCGTTTTTTGAGGAGGTCATCGGACGGCTTGCCAAACAAAATTCAAGGCACTAAGGTAGCGCTGTCTTGATGCGGCTGCAAATGCTTGAGTGTGGCTTGCCTGATCCCACTCTTCAGCGTCGAAACAGCACACGTTACAACCCATAAAAATGACAAGAAGGCGTCGGCAAAATCTATTTTTGCACTAGAGTTTTACTTGCAAAGGTAGCGCTGTCTGCGCGCTGAGGTGTTACATGAGTCAATCCATCACCGCCCTGGTCATCATGGGCGTCGCCGGCTGCGGCAAAACGTGCGTCAGCGAGGCTTTGTGCCTGCTCAGCGGCGCCACCGCCATTGAAGGCGACACTTTCCACCCTGTCGCCAATATCGAAAAGATGAGTGCGGGCATCCCCTTGAACGACGACGACCGTGCCGGCTGGCTCGACAGCCTGTGCGATGAACTGCGCCGCGTCGATGCCAGTGGCCAGCGCCCGGTGCTGACCTGCTCGGCCCTCAAACATAGCTACCGTGAACGCCTTCGCCGTGCATTGCCGGGGTTGGGTTTCGTATTCCTTGAACTGACTCCGGAGGTCGCCGCTGAGCGAGTCGCCCATCGTCCGGGTCATTTCATGCCTTCGACGTTGATCGACAGCCAGTTTGCCACCCTCGAATCGCCCGTCGGCGAACCGCTGACCCTGGCCCTCGACGCGTCCACTCAACGTGTTGAACGTCTTGCTGAGCTGGCTCATGCCTGGTGGCTCGAACATGGCCTGGAACCGACGGCTTGAGTTTTGTTCGAAGAGATAGCGCTGTCCCATTAGCAGACGGTTTAAACCCGCTTTAATAAAAACAACAAACAGGAGACACCCCCCTATGTTTGGCATGTCCCAAGAGACCTATCTGCTAGTCGATGCAGTGGTCACCATTATCGGTCTGATCGTGTTGATCACCCGGTTTAAGCTGCATCCGTTCATTGCACTGATCATCGCGGCCGCTTTCCTCGGGCTGACCTCGGGCATGCCAGTGGACAAAATTATCAAGGCCTTCCAGGACGGCTTCGGTGGTGTTCTCGGTTTCGTGGGTATCATCCTGGCGCTGGGCACCATGCTTGGCAAAATGATGGCCGAGTCAGGCGGAGCGGATCAGATCGCCCGTACCCTGATCCAGGCGTTCGGCAAAGAGCGCGTGCAATGGGCAATGATGTGCGCGGCCTTTCTGGTGGGTATTCCGTTGTTCTTTGAAATCGGCTTCGTGCTGCTGATTCCGCTGGTGTTCATCGTCGCCCGGAGTACCGGCGTGTCGATGATCAAGATCGGTATCCCGCTGCTTGCCGGTCTGTCCGCGGTTCACGGTCTGGTTCCGCCACACCCGGGTCCGTTGCTGGCCATCGGTGTATTCGGTGCTGACATCGGCAAAACCATTCTCTACGGTCTGATCGTCGCGTTGCCGACCGCCATCATTGCCGGTCCCTTGTACGGTTCGTTCATCTCCAAATACATCCCGGGTCATCCGAATCAGGAGTTGGTGGATCAACTGGCCCATGAGCCGGAAGCCTCCACGCTGCCAAGTTTCAGCATCACCCTGATCACCGTGCTGTTGCCGGTGTTCCTGATGTTGCTCAAGACTTTTGCCGATGTGGCGCTGCCCGAAGGTAACGGTGTTCGTAACTGGATGGACATGATCGGCCACCCGATCGCTGCCTTGCTGCTGGCCTTGCTGTTGTCGCTGTACACCTTCGGCTACAAGAGTGGTTTCGATTCGAAGAAAATACTCAAACTGCTCGACGCCAGCCTCGCGCCGACGGCTGCGATCATTCTGATCATTGGCGCCGGTGGTGGCTTCAAGCAGATGCTGGTAACCAGCGGTGTAGGTGATGTGATCGGCCATATGGCGGTGAATGCGCAGATCTCACCGATTCTGCTGGCATGGCTGGTGGCCGCGGTGATCCGCGTCGCCACGGGCTCGGCGACAGTCGCAACAATTACTGGTGCGGGCATCGTGGTGCCGGTGGTGGGGATGATTCCGGGCGTTAACCGGGAATTGCTGGTGCTGGCAACGGGCGCAGGTTCGTTGGTTCTGTCTCACGTCAACGATGCGGGTTTCTGGCTGGTCAAGCAGTACTTCAACATGACTGTCGCTGAAACCTTCAAGACCTGGACGGCGATGGAGACCATCCTGTCCGTCGTGGCGCTGGGTTTCATCCTGCTGTTGTCGTTGGTGGTCTGACCGAACACCCGTAGATACCGTCTTAACCCTCACCGGGCAAGCGCAAGTTTCGGGTCAGATGGTTGGCCCGACGTCGGACACGGCGAGATGATTACGCTCCATCTGCAGCATTTCCTGAAGGTCATCCAGGCGACGAACCATCGCCTTCACCTGCCGGCATTTCATCCACCGCACCGACATAAACCAATAACAACAGGTTCGACCCCATGACCCAGCGCCCTGCCAACTCCGGCTGATCCAGCCCGCTCGTTCCTTCAATTCGACACTTTTGTCCGCAACACGACGTTGCGGCAGCGCCCCGCTTCATCCCTAACAATTAGAGAATCCGATTACATGAAGCCATTCACCTTTTCCCCAGCCACTCCACTCTCCCTGCTGGCCATTGCCCTGGCGAGCGCGACACTGCCGGCCATGGCCGAGGAATCCGGCTTTCTCGAAGACGCCAAGGTCAACCTGAACCTGCGTAATTTCTACATCAATCGTAACTTCACCAACCCGACCCATGCTCAGGACAAGGCCGCAGAGTGGACCCAGAGTTTCATCCTCGATGCCAAGTCCGGGTTCACTCAGGGCACCGTCGGTTTCGGCATGGACGTCCTCGGCCTGTACTCGCTGAAGCTCGACGGCGGACGCGGCACTGGCGGTACGCAGTTGCTGCCGCTCGATCACGACGGCCGTCCGGCCGATGACTTCGGTCGCCTGGGCGTGGCCTTCAAGGCGAAGCTTTCCCAGACCGAATTGAAAGTCGGCGAATGGATGCCGGTCTTGCCGATCCTGCGTTCAGACGATGGTCGTTCGCTGCCACAGACGTTCCGTGGCGGCCAGATCACCTCGAAGGAAGTCGACGGCCTGACGCTCTACGGCGGCCAGTTCCGCGCCAACAGCCCGCGTGACGACAGCAGCATGAGCGACATGTCGATGACCGGCAAAGCGGCGTTCACCTCCGACCGCTTCAATTTCGAAGGCGGCGAATACACCTTCAATGAAAAACGCACCCAGATCGGTCTGTGGAACGCGGAGCTCAAGGACATCTACAGCCAGCAATTCCTCAACCTGATCCACACTCAGCCCTTGGGTGACTGGACTCTGGGGGCCAACCTGGGCTTTTTCTATGGCAAGGAGGACGGCAGCGCCCGGGCCGGCGATCTGGACAACAAGACCTGGTCCGGGCTGTTCTCGGCCAAGTACGGCGGCAACACCTTCTATGTCGGCCTGCAGAAAGTCACCGGCGACGACGCCTGGATGCGGGTCAACGGCACCAGCGGCGGCACCCTGGCGAACGACAGCTACAACTCAAGCTATGACAACGCCAAGGAAAAGTCCTGGCAACTGCGCCATGACTACAACTTCGCAGCCGTCGGCGTGCCCGGCCTGACGTTGATGAACCGCTACATCAGCGGCGACAACGTCCATACCGCAACCACCACCGACGGCAAGGAGTGGGGTCGCGAGAGCGAAGTGGGCTACACCGTGCAGAGCGGCACCCTGAAAAACCTCAACTTCAGATGGCGCAACTCGACCATACGTCGCGACTACAGCAACAACGAGTACGACGAGAACCGAGTGATCGTCAGCTATCCGATCAGTTTGCTGTAAGACCCAAAAACGCCATCGCAGGCTGCGATCTTTTGATCTTCGCGATTTCAGGATCGCTAAAAGATCGCAGCCTGCGGCGGCTCCTACAGGGGGGCTTAACTGTTGCTGGTCTTCTGCACCAGCCCATCCGCCCTGAACATCCCGCGAATCCCGCGCACCGCCTGGCGAATCCGGTCCTGATTCTCGATCAGTGCAAAACGCACGTGGTCATCACCGTATTCACCGAAACCCACCCCCGGCGATACACAAACCTTGGCTTCAGCCAACAGTTTCTTGGCGAATTCCAGCGAGCCTAGGTGTGCGTAGGCTTCCGGAATCTTGGCCCAGACGTACATCGCGGCTTTCGGGTTTTCGACCATCCAGCCCAATTCATGCAGGCCTTTGACCAGCACGTTACGACGTTGGCAGTATTGTTCGGCGATGTCTTTCACGCACTGCTGATCACCTTCCAGCGCCGCGATGGCCGCGACCTGCAGCGGGGTGAAGGTGCCGTAGTCGTGGTAACTCTTGATCCGCGCCAGGGCGTTGACCAGCTCGGCGTTACCGACCATGAAACCAATGCGCCAGCCGGCCATGTTGTAGCTCTTGGACAGGGTGAAAAACTCCACCGCAATGTCCTTGGCGCCCGGCACTTGCATGATCGAGGGAGCTTTCCAGCCGTCGAAGACGATATCGGCGTAGGCCAGGTCGTGGACCACCAGCACGTCGTATTGCTTGGCCAGGGCGATAACCCGTTCGAAGAAATCCAGCTCCACGCACTGTGCGGTAGGGTTGGACGGGAAGCCGAGAATCATCATCTTCGGCTTGGGGATCGAGCCGCGAATCGCCTGTTCCAGTTCGGCGAAGAAGTCCACGCCAGGTATCAACGGCACCGAACGCACCTGGGCGCCGGCAATCACGGCACCGTAGATATGGATCGGATAGCTCGGGTTCGGCACCAGTACCGTGTCGCCCTGGTCGAGGGTGGCGAGCATCAAATGCGCCAGGCCTTCCTTGGAACCGATGGTGACAATGGCTTCGCTTTCCGGGTCGATGTCGACCTCATAGCGATCCTTGTACCAATTGGAAATCGCCCGACGCAGACGCGGAATGCCCTTGGACGTGGAGTAACCGTGAGTGTCTTCACGCTGGGCAACGGTGACGAGTTTTTCGACGATATGCGGCGGCGTGGGGCCGTCGGGGTTGCCCATGCTGAAGTCGATGATGTCTTCGCCACGACGACGGGCGGCCATCTTCAGCTCGGCAGTGATGTTGAATACGTAAGGGGGGAGTCGATCAATGCGCGCAAAGCGGCGCGGCGAACCGTTGTCTGCCATGGGTGCCTCTGGTACGTAAGCGCCCGGAACCGTCCGAGCGACGTTGGCCACTGCGGTGGCCTGTGGCGGAAGATAAGGGCAGTGATGGCAGGTTGTCCAGAGCGCGTAATCAAATATTTCGATGGCCGTTTGCGACGACATTCGGCACATTTACCACCGACGCACTTTCTGCGATACAACGCGCGCTAACGCTGAGATAGAAAGCCGCATTAAAAATGCAGCGTTTAATACCTGCTCACAACCTACCGCTTTCGATGGAATGAACGATGGAATTTACCAGTGGTTTCTTGCTGAGCCTTTCGCTGTGCCTGGATATCGGCGTGGCCAATATCGCGATGATCACCCTCGCCATGCAACGCGGTTACTTTCAGGGTTTTGCCCTTGGGCTCGGGACCTGCGTGGGTGATCTGATCTACGCACTGCTGGCATTGGCCGGCATGACGGTGCTGTTGCAGTACGCGGCCGTGCGCTGGGTACTGTGGGTCGGCGGTTCAGCATTGTTGTTGTACTTCGCGGCGAAAATGATCTATTCGGCGATCTATCATCAAGCGACGCTGGCCGAGGCGGGCGAGGTGAGCAGCGGCTCCCATCGGCGTGAGTTTTTTCGCGGGATCTTTCTGGCAATGTCCTCGCCGAGCGCCATCCTCTGGTTCGCAGCAGTCGGCGGCACGCTCATTGCTCGTTCCGGTGGCGGGAGTCTGCTCAGCTCCGGGTTGTTTCTGGCGGGATTCTTCTGTGCCGGGCTGCTTTGGTGTGGTGGTTTGTGCCTGGCCGCGACCCAAGGTGGCAAGTTGTTGGGCGACAAACTGTTGCGCTACTCATACATGGCATCTGCGGCGATCTTCTGCTATTTCGCGGTCTACGTGATTGTTTCTGGCTATCGGGAGTTTGTCGGCTCGGCGGGTGTGGCTGAACTTCCGGGGCTTTGACTGGGGGAATCTGGTTTGGCTTCTATACTCCCAGCCGAACCCATCTTTCATTGAGGTCGCCTTCATGGACGAGCAAAAAAACTTCGTGGTTGCTGAGCCGCGCTTTGAACATGGACATTTTTTTCTGATTGCGGGACTTGGCGGGCGGTTTACTACCGAGACAACTCAAGGCATCCCACAGCTTTGGGAAAAATTCATTCCGCATATCGGCAAAGTCCCGGGCCAAAAGGACGACGTAACCTACGGCATTTGTTGCAACCCGGACGGCAAGGGCGGTTTTGAATACATCGCCGGTGTCGAAATCAGCAAGCTCGATGATTTGCCTGAGCAGTACCGCTGGATCGAAGTACAGCCACAGCGCTATGCGGTGTTCGTGCATAAAGGCTCGCTGGCTACGTTGCCCAAGACCTTTCAATACATCTGGAAAACCTGGCTGCCCAAGTCCGGTCATACAGCGGCGGTTGCGCCGGAGTTCGAACGCTACAGCGCAGACTTCAACCCACAAACGGGGTCAGGCGTTCTGGAGATTTGGCTGCCGCTCAAGCCCGACTGACTCTGTCGAAGCCAGTCGCGGGCAGCAAGGAGCGCTGCTCGCGATCAAGGCGATCTGTAGTTCCAGACCATCTCGACGATGCGCTCCGCCAGGATGATGTAAAGCAAACACACCAGCACTTGAAGGGCGACGTGATAGCGCAGCTTCGAGAGCTTTTTCAGGCCATCGCAGATGTTCAACAGCATTAGGAGCGCCGCCAGACAGATCAACCCCCAACCGGCCAGATGAGAAACGAACAAGCCCAGGAACAGCCGCGAGTCGCCGCGTAAAGCATCGTTGCCCGCAGCGAATAGCAGGGCGCACATCAGAAAGTTTCTGAGATTGTCGAAGACGTCCTTGGTGAGGCCATCATCGAGTTGCATCCAAAATTTTGTCAGAAACTGCCGCATCAAAGATCCCCTGTCCTCAGCTGTTGTTAAAATCACCTGCCATTGCGTCTGTCGTCTTCACCTTACAAGGTAGCCGTTGTCTCCTATGAAATCGTCAAACACTGTTATCCGCGTGGTCCGGTCCGCTGATCTGGACCGCTGTTTTGCCATCGAATCGGTTGCTTACGAGGGCGACGAAGCCGCAACCCGGGAGAAAATCGCCACGCGCATTGCCACTTGGCCTCAGGGATTTATCGTGGCTGAAGTCGATGGTGTGGTCGCAGGCTTCATCAACTCCGGCGCTGCTTACCAGGTGGAAATGGCTGATGAAGCCTTCAAGGAACTGATCGGCCATGACCCGGACGGGCCGCATGTGGTGATCATGTCGGTGGTGGTGCATCCGGATTATCAAGGGCAGGGTTTGGCGAAGCGCTTGATGAGCGAGTTCATTACCCGCATGCGAGGCCTGAACAAGGCAAGCATCCACCTGATGTGCAAAGAGCGGCATGTACCGTTTTATGAGCAGTTCGGTTTTATCTACCTCAAGGCTTCAGCATCCGACCATGGCGGGATGGCCTGGCATGAAATGGCGTTGAGTCTGTGATGTAAACGCCAAGGGCCGCCTCAGAGCGCAATGCTGTTCAGTTAAGCGAGCGCTGCGACCCTGTAGGAGCGAGCTTGCTCGCGATGGATGTTAACGATAACGCGTGTTTTCTGAATAAACGCGCCGCCCTTGAGTCCATCGCGAGCAATCGAGCGTCGACCGGCTGCTCCTACAAAAGAGACCTCATTTCCTTAACTGAACAGCATTGCGCCTCAGCGCGGCCCTTTTTTTGGCTCAATAAAGACTGTCGCGTGTTCAGAAGGCCAGGGCCAGCCTGCGTTCATAGCCGATCCGGCCCTTATACGCTTCGCCGGTATCGACCCAACCTTGCTTGAGGTACAGGTCGAGCGCCACTTTATTGTGAGCGTCCACCGAGAGCATCAACCCATTGATTTCCGGCCAGGCCTGACGAGCGACTAGCGGCAGGGCTTGCAGGCAGGCTTTGCCATAGCCTTTGCCTTGGACGCGGTGGTCGACTTGCAGGGCGTGCAGTGTGGCGGTGTCTTCATCGGCCCAATGGGGAAGGCACGGCGGACGTTTGAGCAGCAGGAAGGCCACGGGAATTTCCTGCGAGAGCAGGGCGAAGCCTTTGACGCCAGGGTTGGGTTTGGACAGCAGGCTGTGCAAGGCACCGTGAATATCGCCTGAGAATTCCTTTTGCTGCGCAGGGATTTCGATGGCTTCGACTTGTTGGCGCTGAGTGGGAGTCAGGCTTTCGTAGGGCACAAGCTGAGTAGTCACGAGCGATGTCCGTGTTGCGACGAATGTGAGGTCTGGATTCTAACGAGTTTGCGGCGGGCAGAAATATTTTTGTGGCAACACGTCGATCGTGTCGATTTCGGTTTATGCCAGACGACTAGTGGTGTCTTCTCGATTTGAACGCTGTGCACCAGCGGCCGCTCGACAACTCATCACGATGAGCGGTACGGCGTTGTTCGATCTGCAACCCTGATCGTCGGGATTTTCGCCAAACCTCGAATCAGCAGCCATAGTTGATCAGCTTGATGACGGAGAATTTCATGAAATACCTATGCCTGGTCTACAGCGACGAGCATCAGCTGCACAGTCATCCCGACAGCCCGAAGGATGTGGAGTGCATGGCCTACGCCGAGTCGGTTCAGGGCAGTGGCCGGATGCTCGCTGCCGAGGCGCTGGAGTCGGTGCAGACCGCCACCACCGTGCGCATGCGCAATGGCAAGTTGTCGATCACCGACGGGCCATTCGCTGAAACCAAAGAGCAATTGGCCGGTTTTTATCTGATCGATGCCAAGGACCTCAACGAGGCCATTCAGGTCGCTGGCAACATCCCAGCGGCCCGGGTTGGCAGTGTTGAAGTGCGCCCCGTACGTGAATTGAATCCCTGATAACACTCATAAGCAGGAGATACTCGATGACCGCTCAACCAGCTCAGCAGCAGCCTGCTGAATTTGAGTTATCCATCAGCCGTTTGATTGATGCCCCCCGCGCCAAGATCTTCCGTGCCTGGACCGAACCGCAATTGCTGGCGCAGTGGTGGGGCCCCCATGGCATGACCACGCCGGAATGTGAGATGGACCTGTGGGTCGGAGGCCAGTTTCGCACCCTGATGCGCGCGCCGGACGGCAGCGAATATCCCACCCAGGGTGTCTACCTGGAGATCGTCGCGCCACGGCGGATCGTCTTCACCGATGCCTTCAAACCGGGCTGGATTCCCTCGGGGAAACCCTTCATGACCGCCGAAGTGACCCTTGAAGAGGTCTACGGAAAAACGCTCTACACCGCGCGCGCCATTCACTGGACTGAAGAGGATCGTCAGGCTCACGAGGCGATGGGTTTTCATGACGGTTGGGGACAAAGCCTGGACCGACTGGTAACGCTGGTAACCGAAGGCATGCCTGACTGATGCCAGGGGACGCGAGCGGGGCGGTCAAGGCACTGGTCGAGACGGTTTATCGCACCGAGTCACGGCGGATACTCGCGACCCTGATTCGCCTGCTCGGTGATTTCGACCTTGCCGAAGAGGCTTTGCATGAGGCCTTCTTCGTCGCGGTCGAGCGCTGGCAGCGTGACGGCGTGCCAGACAATCCGCGCACCTGGCTGGTGTCGGTCGGGCGCTTCAAGGCCATTGACGGGTTGCGTCGGCGGGCGCGTTTCAGTGCCTCTCAGGCGGCGTTGGTCAGCCAGGTGGAAGAGCTCGAAGAGGCCGACTGGAGCGAGGAAGACGTGGAGGATGATCGTCTACGATTGATCTTTACCTGTTGTCACCCGGCCTTGGCGGCGGACGCTCAGGTACCGTTGACGCTTCGAGAAATCTGCGACCTGACCACTGAGGAAATCGCCCGGGCCTTTCTCACGGCACCGGCCACCATCGCCCAGCGCATCGTGCGCGCCAAGGCGAAAATTCGTGACGCAAAAATCCCCTATCAAGTGCCGTCCATGGCTGAACTACCCGAGCGTTTGGACAGCGTATTGCGGGTGATTTATCTGGTTTTCAACGAAGGTTACTCGGCTTCGATGGGCGCGCAGTTGACGCGTGAAGATCTGACCACCGAGGCCATACGCCTTGCTCGTTTGCTGATGGAGTTGCTGCCGGAACCCGAGGTGATGGGGCTGCTTGCGCTGATGCTGCTGCACGAGTCGCGACGCCCGGCCCGGACCTCGGCGGCGGGCGAACTGATTGTGCTGGATGAGCAAGACCGTTCGCTGTGGAATACCGAACTGATTGCCGAAGGTTGTGGGTGGGTGGAGCAGGCGCTGAGCACTCGACGCTTCGGCCCATACTGCCTGCAAGCCGCGATCGCGGCGGTGCATGCCGAAGCACCGACAGCAGAGGAAACCGACTGGGTCGAGATCGTCGGGCTTTATGACGTATTGCTGCGGGCGGTGCCTTCACCGGTGATCGAGTTGAATCGCGCGGTGGCCCTGGCCAAGCGTGATGGACCGCTGGCGGGGCTGGAATTGATCGAGGGGATTCTGGCCCGAGGCGAGTTGCTCGATTACCACCTGGCACATGCGTCACGGGCCGAGTTTTGCCGGCAGTTGGGGCGCGTCGAGCAAGCCAGAGAGGCTTATCAGCGTGCCCTTGAACTGACTCAGCAAGTACCGGAACGGCGGTTTATCGAGCGGCGGCTTGAAGAGCTGAAACTGTTCTAAGCGCGGTTTTACTCCAACATTTTCCCCAGCAACCAACTCCCCGCCGGGCCCGGCGGATGCAGACGTGACCACAGTGCATCCACTGCCACCGGCCGTGGCCAGCCGCGCACGTTGAGTTCATGGAGTGAGCCGGCGCCAAAGCGGCCGACCAGCCAGCGCGGTAATGGCGCCCAGCCGAACCCCCGCTGAGCCATTTCCAGCAGCATCAAGTAACTCGGTGCCGACCAGACGCGGCCCTGCGCGCGGGTTTCATAAGGATTGACGATGGTCGCCAGGCGCAACTCTCGATGTTGTTGCAAGGTGTCCTTGTTGACCTTTTTCAGCGCGGCCAGCGGATGCTCGCGGGATACAAACAGTGCAATTTCCGTGCGTTCGTCGACCGTCGAACTGGCAAGGTCCGCCGGGTAGCTCGGTTGCATCTCGGCGAAGGCAATCTGCGCCCGGCCGCGCTGGACCAGCGCCACCAGGTCGTCGCATTCGGCGATCAGGCATTCGAGTTCCAGGTCCGGGTAACGCTGCTCGAATGCACTCAAGCACGCTTCGAAACGGTCGGACTGATAGGTGTCGGAAAGGGCCACGGTCAGCTTCGGCTCAAAGCCTTGTGACAGCTGGCTGGCGGCCATTTCCAGCCGACTGGTCGCGGCCAGGATGTCTTCGGCGCGCTGCAGCATCACGTGCCCGGCCGGGGTAAGGGTTGGTTTACGGCTGCTGCGATCGAACAGAATCACGTCCAGGTCGATTTCCAGACTGGCGACGGCCGCGCTGATGGTCGACTGACTCCTGCCTAGCTTGCGTGCAGCCGCAGAGAACGAGCCTTGGGTCGCTGCCTGGACAAACGCCAGCAACACTTCGTGGGATGCCATGAACTATCGCCTTGATCGATGGTTATTGGTTATGAAGTATCGGCTGGATGGGCAATGATGGCAACACAGTCACTTAAGGAGCTTAGTCATGAGCACCCACAAATCCATTACTGAACGTATTTTCCAGGCCATTGGTTTTGAAGTTCTCGCCGTCATAGTGTGTACGCCGTTGCTCGCCTGGCTGATGGATAAGCCGGTACTCGATATGGGCGTTGCGACCATCGCCATTGGCTTGATCGCACTGGGCTGGAACGTACTGTTCAACGGCCTGTTCGACCGTCTGCTCAAGCGCTTTAGCGTGGCTCAGAACGGCTGGACCCGCGTACTGCATGCGCTGTTGTTCGAAGGCGGTCTGGTGGCGGTCAGCGTGCCGTTGATTGCCTGGTGGCTGAACATCAGCCTGTTGCAGGCATTGATCCTGGACCTCGGCGTGCTGCTGTTTTTCCTGCCGTACACCTACCTCTACCACTGGGCATATGACGTGGTGCGCGAGCGGGTGCAGCTGAGTCGGATGACGTGATCCACCGCAATCAACGCCGCACCGAATGCTGCTGCGGCGCCAGGAACGCATCGTGGAAATAATCACGGAACGCTTGCATCGCCGGGGTAAAGGCGTGCTCGCGGTGCCAGGCCAGGCCGACGCTCATGGGCGTCACCGGGTCGGTCACGGTCAGGGTTTCGATGCGTTTGCCTTCCAGCGACCAGGGGCGGTGAACGAGGTCGGAGAGGATCGCCACGCCGCTGCCGTTGGCGACCATGCTGCGCACCGCTTCCACTGAACTGGTGCGCACCCGTACTTTGGGTTGTTGGCCGGCGTGTTCCCAATAGCGCATTGCGCTTTGTTCGGCTTCATCGACGGTCAACAGGATGTAGGGTTCTTGCGCCACATCTGCCAGGCTCACCGCCGAGCGCTCACACAGCGGGTGATGGCTGGGCAGCCACAAGCGACGTTCGGAATTGAAGAGAATTTCCGAGACGATGTCCGGGTGGGTGAGGTTGGCGGTCAGCACCACTGCCATGTCAAAACGACCTTCCAACAGGCCTTGCTCAATGGCCTGACGTTCCTGCTCATGGACCTCGATGGCGACGTCCGGATGCCAGTGGCTCAGGAGTTGCAGGTGATGGGGCAGGAAGTAGCCGATCACCGTATAGCTGGCCGCGACGCGCAGCACGCCACTGGCGCGATAGTCCGGTAGCGGGCTGTTCAGTGCATCGTCGACACTGCGCAAAATCACGTAGGCCCGATTGAGAAAATGCCGCCCGGCATCGGTCAGGCTCATGCCCTGGGCCGAGCGCTGAAACAACAACGTGCCTAGCATCCCCTCTAGTTCCTTGATCGCCGTGGTCACCGCCGACTGAGAAATATTCAGATGGATCGCCGCTTGGGAAATCTGCCCGATTTCGGCGGTGGCGACGAAATAGCGGACCTGACGCAGGGTAAGGGACATGGTCGTTTCCTGAGGGGTAGACAGGTTTTAAGGTATCTGTTTTTCAGAAGATACCCTATCTGTTAATAGATCTTCCCAAGGGGGTGGCGGGAATTTAACGTGGCCTGCATGAAGTCACAAGAGTCAGGAGCAAGCGTGATGCAGGCAGTGGATTTCAATTCGGACATGGGTGAAAGCTTCGGCCCGTGGACCATCGGCGATGGCGTCGACAATGAGCTGATGGCTTTCATCAGCTCGGCCAATATCGCTACCGGTTTCCATGCCGGCGACCCCGGCACGATGCGTCGCACCGTCGAGCAGGCCAAACGGCTGGGCGTGGCCATCGGTGCTCATCCGGGGTTTCGCGACTTGGTGGGTTTCGGTCGTCGGCACATCAATGCACCGGCCCAGGAGCTGGTGGACGACATGCTCTACCAACTCGGCGCCCTGCGGGAAATGGCCCGCGTTCAAGGCGTGCCGCTGCAACACATCAAACCCCACGGCGCGCTCTACATGCACCTGGCCCGGGACGAGGAGGCAGCGCGGCTATTTGTCGAAAACCTCAACCGCCTCGACCCTGAACTGCTGCTGTATTGCATGCCGAATTCAGTGATCTGGCGCATTGCTACCGAGCTGGGCCAACCCGTGATTCGCGAGTTTTACGCCGACCGCGATTACGACCTCAGCGGCTCCATCGTGTTCACCCGCAACGTTCGGGCACTTGATCCGGCCGCCGTCGCCGCCAAGGTATTGCGCGCTTGTCAGCAAGGCCTGGTACGTACTGTCGAGGGTGAAGACCTGGCCATCGAATTTGACTCCATCTGCCTGCACAGCGACACGCCGGGTGCGCTGGATCTGGTCGAGGCTACACGTGCCGCGCTCGATCAGGCCGGGATCGAGGTGTGCGCTCCCCGATGACGTTTTAACGGAACACCACGCGCTCAGACGCGGGGGTTCAAAACTGGTTTCACTTTTTGCCTGCCTTTCTACAACTATTCCAAGAGGAACAGACATGGCCGAATACACTGTTATCACCCCGTTGCCGGGGACGTTCTACCGCAAGGCCACGCCCGAGTCGCCGGACTTTGTCGAGGTCGGTGCGCAGGTTAGCGCTGACACCGTGATTGGTCTGATCGAGGTCATGAAGCAGTTTTCCGAACTGACCGCCGGGACGGCCGGTCGTGTGACAGCCTTTAGGGTGGAAGACGGCGATCCGGTGGAACCGGGTCAGATCGTCGCGACACTCGACGACGAGTGAGGACGCGATCATGACTCAGCGCATTACCAAACTGTTGATCGCCAATCGCGGTGAAATCGCTGTGCGGATTATTCGCGCCGCGAAAGAACTGGGCATCCCGACTGTCGCCGCGTGCAGCGAGGCGGATGTCGATTCGCTGGCGGCGCGCATGGCCGATGAGGTGCAGGTCCTTGGCCCGGCCCGTGCCGATAAAAGTTACCTGAATGTCGAGGCCCTGCTCGGCGCTTTGAACGCCAGCGGCGCCAATGCAGTGCATCCAGGCTACGGCTTCCTGTCCGAGAACGCAGCGTTCGCCGAAGCGGTGCAAGCGGCCGGAGCGATCTTCGTTGGTCCAAGCCCGGAGACCATTCGGCGCATGGGCGACAAGGCCGAAGCGCGGCGCACTGCGCAGGCTGCAGGCGTGCCGGTAGTGCCGGGCTCGCCCGGTGAACTGTTTGACCTCGAGTCCGCGTTGAAGGCCGCCGAATCGGTGGGTTTTCCGCTGCTGATCAAAGCCTCGGCGGGTGGCGGCGGGCGCGGTATTCGCCTGGCTGAAAACGCCGCCCAACTGGCCGAGGAATTCCCTCGTTCCCAGCGTGAAGCGCAAGCGGCGTTCGGCAACGGAGCGGTGTATCTGGAGCGCTTTATCAGCAAGGCTCGGCATATCGAAGTCCAGGTACTGGGCGACGGTAAACATGCCGTGCATTTGTTCGAACGCGAATGCTCACTGCAACGGCGTCGGCAGAAAATCTTTGAAGAGGCGCCGTCCCCGGTTTTGAATTCACAGCAACGTGAGGCTCTCTGTTCCAGTGCCGTTCGCCTGACTGAAGCCCTTGGCTACAAGGGCGCCGGTACCTTGGAATACCTCTACGACGACAGCACCGGTGAGTTCTTTTTTATCGAGATGAACACGCGGATTCAGGTCGAGCACCCGGTCAGTGAACTGATCACCGGCATCGATCTGGTCCAGGCGATGTTGCGTATCGCTGGCGGCGAGCCGCTGGGGCTGCGCCAGAGTGATATCCAGATGCACGGCGCCGCGGTGCAAATGCGTCTGAACGCTGAAGACCCGGCGCGAGATTTTTTCCCGAGTCCCGGGCTGGTGGAAGAACTGATCTGGCCTCAAGGTGCCGGCGTGCGCGTCGATACCCATCTGTATCCCGGTTACCGCGTGCCGCCGTACTATGACTCGCTGTTGGCCAAGTTGATTGTGCATGGCCGCGATCGTGCCGAAGCCTTGGCTCGCGCTCGGATCGCGCTGGAACATACAACGTTGACCGGCATGGCCAGTACCTTGTCGCTGCATCGCGAACTGCTGGATGAGCCGTGGCTGCACAGCGCCGACTTCCATACCGGCACCCTGGAAACCTGGCTGGCCGAGCGCCGCAGCGGAGGTGAGTCATGAGCAGTCCAATCCGCTACAGCTTTGGCGGCGATGAACATCTGTTTGCTGAGGTCAGCGAAAGCATGTCCCTGGAGGCGTTCTTCAAAGGCATGGCGGTGACCCGTGCAGTGGAGCGTCTGGCGCTCGAAGGCGTGCTCGATGTGTGCCTGGCCAACGCCTCGTTCCAGATTCGTTTCGACCCGGATCGCATCGCTCCGCACGCCCTGCTCGAAGTGGTGAAAGGCGCGGAAGCCGAGGCCGTGGCCGAGCGTACGTTACACACGCGGATCATCGAAATTCCGGTGCTGTACAACGATCCCTGGACCCACGAAACCCTGATGCGTTTTCGCGACCGCCATCAAGACCCGAGCGCCACGGACCTGGAGTACGCCGCGCGGATCAATGGCCTGGCTGACGTCGACGCTTTTATCGCCGCCCACAGTGGCGCGCCGTGGTTTGTCTCGATGGTCGGCTTCGTCGCCGGCTTGCCCTTCATGTTCCAGATGGTCGAGCGCGAGCGGCAGTTGCAGGTACCCAAGTACCTGCGGCCGCGCACCGACACCCCGAAACTGACCCTCGGCCATGGCGGCTGCTTTGGCTGCATTTACTCGGTACGCGGTGCCGGCGGTTATCAAATGTTCGGCGTCACCCCGGCGCCGATCTACGACCCGGCACAGAACCTCGCCTATTTGAAAGAGCACATGGTGTTCTTCCGTCCCGGCGATATCGTTCAGTTCAAACCCATGGATCGCGAGGCTTACGACCATGCGGTGGCTGAAGTCGAGGCCGGGCGTTTTGACCTGCGCATTCGTCCGGTGGAGTTTTCGCTGGACGCGTTTCTGGCTGACCCGATTGGTTATCCCAAATCTTTGCAGGAGGTGCTGGCATGATCAAGGTGCTCAAACCCGGCCTGGCCACCTCGGTCCAGGACCTGGGCCGCGAAGGCTACTACCACCTTGGCATTCCGCCATCCGGCGCGCTGGATCAATACGCTCTGAGCGCCGCCAACCAGTTGGTCGGCAACCCAGCAGGGGCGGCAGCGCTGGAGTGCACGTTGCTCGGCCCAGAGCTGGAATTTCAGCAGGACGCTTTGGTGGCGGTCTGCGGCGCACACATGACGCCACGGGTCGACGGTGTCGAGATGCACCCCGACACCGCCTTCACCGTGCGCGCCGGGCAGGTGCTGCGCTTTGACTTTCCCAAGGCTGGCGCCCGGGCTTATCTGGCAGTGGCTGGCGGCATCGATGTGCCGTTGGTGCTCGGCAGTCGTTCGACTTACGCCCTCGGTGCGCTGGGTGGTTATCAAGGACGACGCCTGGCGATTGGCGATCAATTGCCGATTGGCATCGACAGTGGCAAGAGCCGCGCCGGGGCCAGTTTGCCGATGGCGTTGCGTCAGGCACTGGGCGGCGAGATCACTCTGCGGGTGGTACCGGGTCTGTATTACCACCGCCTGACTGAATCTGCCGCGGCGAGTTTTTTCGCCGAACCCTGGACCGTCGGCTCGGAAGCGGACCGCATCGGCTATCGCTTCAAGGGCGGTAGTGCGCTGACTTTCCAGCCGCGCGAACAGCCGTTCGGCGCCGGTTCCGATCCGTCGAACATCGTCGACAGTTGTTATCCCATCGGCTCGATCCAGGTTCCGGCCGGGCTCGAACCGATCGTGTTGCATCGCGATGCGGTGTCCGGTGGCGGTTACGCGATGATCGGCACGGTGATCAGCGCTGACCTTGACCTGATCGGTCAGATGCAACCGAATCAAAAGGCCCGTTTTGTCGCGGTGACCCTCGAAGAGGCGCTGGAGGCTCGGCGCTCCTATAAGAAAAAACTCAGTTGTCTGAGCAAGCTGTTCCCGTCCTGATTCTGCCCGCAGCTTGGCGCGGGTAATGCCAAAAGGTTAGCAATCACCGCACTTCGGTGCGGTGGCGGCTGCCCGCGCTTCAACCTTTGATTGGTTTTGGAGTTCACGCATATGGCTGCTTTATCGCAATCGAGTCAAACCGGGCAGGACCCGACCAGCGTTCCGGTCCCGGCAGATGCACGGATGGGCCGACTGTCCCTGACCATGGCCTGGTGGGCCGTGTGCAGCGCGATGTTCTACATCGTGGTTGGCGCGTCGTTGGCGTTGTCCTACGGCACACGTAATGCGCTGATTGGCATGCTGCTGTCGGTGATCAGCTACGGTCTCATCAACTCGGTCCTCAGCCGTTTCGCCATTCGCAGCGGCCTGTCGGTGGCGCTGTTTTCACGGCTGTTGTTCGGTCGCACGGGTGCCTGTCTGGCGACGCTGATCTTCTTCTCCACGGCGATCTATTACGCGGTGTTCGAAGGCTCGGTGATCGCCGTGGCGCTCAATCATTTGTACCCGGAACTGGTCTATCCACTCGCAGCCTTGCTGGTGGTGCTGTACAGCGTGCCGATGATTCTGGGCAGCGTGCAGCACTGGCTGGACAAGCTTAACGGCGTGCTGCTACCGGTCTATCTCGGCGGTTTGCTGTTCGCGGTCGGCCTGTCCATTGTCCGCTATGGCTACCAGCCGCAATGGCTGGATTTCGGTCCAGCGACACCCAGCGCGTTCGGCTGGTGGGATTGTTTCGTCGCCTACATGGGCGTTTGGGTGCTGATGCTGTTCACCTTCGACTACGCCCGCTTCGGCAAGCCTGAAGACGCCACCTACCACGGTCGCTGGAACTTCGGCATGCCGTTTTATGCGGTGACTTTCCTGCTCAACGGCGCAGCCGGGATCTACCTGGTCAGCAGCATTCCCCATGAAGGTGCGCTGAACGAAGTTTCGGTGGTGATGGCGATTCTGCAGTTGATGGGGTTGTGGGGCTTACTGTTCGTCTGGGCTACGCAGACCCGGATCAACACCGCCAATTACTACCTCGCGACGCTGAACATGCAGGCGTTCTTCGCCCGCTTCGGCTTGCGTGGTTCGTACCTGATGTGGGCGGTGGCGGTGGGGTTGATTGTGTATGGGCTGATGCTGGCGGATGTGTTCGCCTATCTGCTCAAGGCACTGGCTTATCAGGGTATTTTCGTGGTGGCGTGGGTGGGTGTTGCGCTTGCGCAAATTCTCTATGGGCGTAGCGATGTGACGGCGATACACAGCGTGGCGGCGTTCAACCCGGTCGGGCTGACGGCCTGGTTTGGCGGGACGGCACTGGGCTTGGTGTTGATGTTTGTGGGAGGCGGGCTGAGCAGTTTTTCGGCACCGTTGACCGGGGTGTTGGCGTTTGGCTTGCAGGTCGGGTTAACGAGCCGGAGTGCGCTTCCCGGGACCGCGCGCATTTCGTAGCAGTTGCCGTCAGGCTACGTCCGGCTGTGAAGCAGTCGTAAAATCAGACACCGCAGTTTTTCAGGTTAACCGTGGAGGCAGGATTTACGACCGCTCTGTCTGACTGCAGCCCAGACCGAACGCAGCCTGGCGGCAGCTGCTACAGGGATTGTGCCGGGCCTGAAATCCTTTAAGCCCACTTGACTCAATAATCCTGCCGTTTGCGAAACGCCCACCGTCCGGCCAGCACGGTAAAGGTCGCCACCAGTGCCACTAGAATCCAGAAACCCTCGGGGTCGCCCGAAAGCGGGATACCGCCAACGTTCATGCCGAAGAACCCGGCAATGATGTTAATCGGCAGCGCCAGCACGGTGACCACGGTCAGGGTGAACAAGGTGCGGTTGCTTTGTTCGTTGAGGTTGGCGGCGATTTCTTCTTGCAACAGCTTGATGCGTTCGCCCAGGGCCATGAGGTCGTTGATGATCAGCGCAAACTCCTCGGTGGACTTGCGCAGCTCCTTGACGTCGTCCTTCTGCAACCACTGCGGTGGGCGGTTGAGCAGCCGTAGCAACGAACCTGGCTCAAGCGCCAACAAGCGTTGCAGGCGCACCAGCACCCGGCGGTTGGCACCCAGTTCGGCGCGGTTGGTGGACAGGCGTGAGGACAATAACTGGTCTTCGATCTGATCGACACTGATGCTGGTTTTACGCACGATCTGGGTCAGCACTTCGCCCTGATCACGCAGCAGATGCACCAGCAGTTCCAGCGGTGAGCGAAAGCGCTCACCGGCCTTCACCGAGGAGCGCAGCTTGTCCACCGAGTGCAAGGGTTGCAGGCGAGCACTGATGATCAGGCGACTGCGGGCGCAGACCCAAAGGGTCGAGATGTCCGAAGACACCATGCTGCTCAGGTTGAACACCACATCGTTGACCACTGCCAGCAGCGCCGAATCGACGTGTTCTATGCGTGTGGAGCGTGAACCTTCATGCAGCGCCTCGAAGAATTCTTCCGGCAACGCCAAATGGGTTTTCATCCAGCGCTCGCAGGCGGCGTGGGCCAGGTTCAGGTGCAACCAGAGAAACTCGTCGGGGTCACCGGGTTGCTGCAAGTATTCCAGAGCCTTGGCCGAATCGATCTCACGGCCGCGTTCGCCTGGGCGAAAACTGAAGCCGTAGAGCAGGCCAAACAGATCAGTATCGCGATGGCTTTGGTCGATGCTGTGGTTCATGGAGTCTCGCTGGCGGGATGTGCCTGTAGGACGTTTCACAGGTTCACTTGAGCCGCATCATGGCAAGGCTGTTTGACAGTTTTGTGACGGTTTGGCGGCGCGAGTCATGACCGGTGGTCGGCCCCATTAAAGAATGCGCACGGCGCGCCGATCACGCTCACGTAACCTTTCGCGTTTGGGCCATAGGCCTGGTTGTTGGTGACAGGGATGTCTGGACGTCATGCATGCCCCTAGATGGCCTGCTTTATCCCTGGCATGAGATCCCATACGATGTTTTTGCAAAAGTCCCTGAGAGCTCAAATCCTGGCGCTGCTGAGCGGCAGCCTGTTCGCGATGTTGTTGATCGCCCTGACCTGCTTTCACTTTCTCTCCAACGGGGTTCAGAGCTATCGAAACCTGATCGAAGGCCCGCTGCATACCTCGCAACTGATCGATGAGGCCAACCTGCAATTCAAGGTTCAGGTTCAGGAATGGAAAAACGTCCTGTTACGTGGCAAGCAACCGGCTGAGCTGGACAAGTACTGGAAGCAATTTGAAGATCGCCAACGCGATGTTCAGGGCATTCTTGGCCAGCTGGCCAGCCAACAGGGAATCGATGCACAGCTCAAGGCACGCATCGAGCGACTGCGTGAAGAACACCGGGCCTTGGGCACGGCCTATCAGAAGGGTCGCGACGCTTATGTCGCAGCGGGTGCTGATCCAACGGCCGGAGACGTTGCGGTCAAAGGCGTGGACCGTGCCGCCAGTGAGCAAATGAGCGAGCTGGTCAACGAGTTACGCAAGCAAGGCACCGAGCAATCGACATTGATCAGCGCCAGCGCCGATCGCACTGTGCTGCTGGGAATTGTGGTGATGCTTGCTTCGGGCCTGTTGATCGGCCTGTTCAGCCTGTGGCTGGTCAACCGCCATCTGGTGGAGCCGATCCGCAAGCTGATCGAGTATGTGGCGCAACTCAGCCAGGGTCGCTTTGCCGAGCGGGTGGCGAGCAATCGTCAGGATGAGTTGGGCAAGCTGGCCGTTGCCGCCAATACGTTAAGGGATTTCCTGGCAGAAACCTTCAGCCATTTGCAGCGCAGTGCCTCGGATCTGGACAGCGCCAGCGGTGAGCTGAATTCGATTGCAAGCCTTATGGCCCAAGGTACCAACGAGCAATTCAACCGCACCGATCAAGTCGCCACGGCGATGAACGAAATGTCTGCCACCGCTCAGGAAGTCGCCCGCCACGCCGCCGACGCGGCGCGGGCTGCCGATGATGCCGATCACTCGGCTCAGCAGGGCGAAAAGGTCATGCAGGGGACGATTCACACCATCACTCAGATGCGCGGTGAAATCGCCAATACCGCCACGGTGATTCGTCGCCTGGAGACCGACAGCGGGCGCATCGGCAAGGTGCTGGAAGTGATCCGGGGGATTGCTGAACAGACCAACCTGCTGGCGCTCAACGCTGCCATTGAAGCGGCCCGGGCCGGTGAGGCCGGGCGTGGATTCGCTGTGGTGGCTGATGAAGTGCGCAGTTTGGCTCAGCGCACCGCGGCGTCGATCATCGAGATCAATCAGATCATCCAGACCGTGCAGACCGGTGCAGTGGATGCGGCCCAGGCGATAGAGAGTGGTCAGTCGCGCAGTGAAGAAAGCGTCGAGCAGGTCACTCAGGCCGGCGCAATGCTGGAGCGCATCACTGCGGCGGTTGAAGCGATTCGAGACATGAACCGCCAAATCGCCACCGCCGCCGAAGAGCAGACCTCGGTGGCCGAAGACATTTCGCGCAATCTCACCGAGATCACCAGCATCGCCAGTACCAATCTGGACAACGTGCAGCGCACCGAAGCGGCGAGCCAGAATCTGCACGGGTTGTCGGGGCAACTGAACGAGGTGACAGCACGTCTGAGTGCATGACCGGACACCTCCAGGTGTGAGTGTGTATCGGCTCGGTGTCCGGGCCGGTACACGATAAATCTAAAGACTGAACGGTTAACGTCGATGATGGATTTATCCCTAAACCTGCATGGATCAACCGCCCATGGTCAGCATCACTTCCGTCTCGATCAACCAGACCCTTTCCACCACTTCCAGCAAAGTCGCGATCAGCGACGGCGCCGACACCAGCAAGACAGACAGCACGTCAGCGTCGGCGGCAGGCACCTCAACGAATGACACAGCGAAGGCCGCAGCGGGCGGTGCACCGGCTTCCAGCGGCAGCAGTTCCAGCAGCACAGAGTCGGATTCGGTGAAGGCCTTGCGCAAGCAGATTGCTGAACTGCAGAAGCTATTGCAGGAGCAACAGCAGCAACTTGAAGCGGCTCAGGCAGGTCAGAAAAGTGATGACGCAAAAGCTGCGGAAGTGGCCGCCGCGCAATCGCAGATCGCAACCACCTCCGGCTCATTACAGACCGCTACTGCCGCGCTTTTGCAAGCCTTGCAGGATTCGAATAGCAGCACGTCGGGGTCACTGGTCAGCACCTCGGCGTAACACCCTGCCGACCCTGTAGGAGCGAGCTTGCTCGCGATGAGGACCTCACAATCAACATTGATGCCGCCCGGTAGTCCGCCATCGCGAGCAAGCTCGCTCCCACATTAGATCTCCAGTGTTGCGAACTACTTGACGCAAAAAAAACGCGCGACCCGAAGGCCGCGCGGCTTTTACCGTGTTCCTGTTACTTGTCTTGTTTATTGCTCAGCACCTGTGCGGTTTTGGCATCCAGGTGTACGTCCCACTTAACACCTTTGGCATCGCTTAGTTCGACCTGGTAGACGTAGGCCGTGCCTTTTTGCTCAAGCTCGGTGTCGGTGATGTTGGCTGCTGTAGTGCCTGGATGCTGGGCGAGGGCGGCCTCGTTGAGTTTTTCCAGGTCCATGATAGTGCCGGCTTTGAGCAGACCTGGAATCAGGTCAGGGCGTACGTCAGCCTGGGCCAGACCAGCAGTCAGCGTCAGAGCGGCAGCAGCGAACAGGGCGGTCAACGTTTTCATGAGTTCTTTCCTTGAGGTGAGCTGTGTCAGTGGGATCAGATTAGCTCGCCGAACTTAATTCACCCTTAATTCCACCTCAGGGCGCTGTACGCCTCAGTTAACCGTGGATCAGACCGTAGTCATGCCCTAATGCCGTTCAGTTAAGCGAATGTGGTCCACTGTAGGAGCGAGCTTGCTCGCGATGGTCGTTAACGATAACGCGTGTTTACTGGCTAAACGCGGCGCTCTTGAGTCCATCGCGAGCAATCGAGCGTCGACCGGCTGCTCCTACAATTTCCTTAACTGAACGGCATTTGGGCATGCCCGAGTGACAGGTGGCCTGTCCACTCGGGTGTCTTCACGGCTGATTGATCACCTAATAGCCGTTAGCCTCCAGTAACTGCGCGACGCTGGCCGGTGCCGGGCGTTTGAAGTACTTGAGCAGCTCGGAGGTGCGGTTGGTGAAGATGCCATCGACACCGGCGTCCATTACCTTCTTGTAATCCACCGGTTCGTCGATGGTGTAGACATGCACCAACAGACCCTTGTCGTGGGTGAAGTTGTTCATCCACGGTTGTACCAGGTCCGAATAGCTTTGATCTCCGCCATCGGTCAGGGCTGCCGAAGGTCCAGTGCCAATGGCTCCTTGAGCCTTGGCGTAATCGACCCATTTCTCGAATTCGGCTTTGTCCTTGGGCTGCTGTTTAGCGTAGTAAGCGGCCTTGTCCTTCTCACCGCTGGCGGCGAAGCTGACGTTGGATTCAGGTTCGATACTGCCTTCACCGACCCACAACAGAAGGATTTTCGGTACCTGCGGCATTTCTTTTTGCAGCAGTTCCAGGCTGCTCTTCTCGAAGGTTTGCAGCACGACTTTGCCTTTTCCCTGGCCGACCGCCACATCGCTTTTCGCCAGTTTCGAGCCGGCCGGGCTCAGCCAGCCACGGTCTTGCAATTTATCTTTCAGGTCACGTTCGATACCTGGAAACTGCTTTGGCTCCTTGGTTTCGATGTACAGCCCGGGTTTGTGCTGCGGGTTGCCTTGCGCGATATCGATGATTTCGTCGAGGGTCAGGATCTTCAGACCGACATACGACGGGCGCGCACGGTCCGGGTGCGCCTTGTTGAACCAACTGCCGGCATCCAGGGTTTTCAGTTCGGCCAGGGTGAATTCGTTGGCGGTACTGTCCTTGCGCTCGGGGAATTTGATGGCAACGTCAGTGGTGCGCTGCAGGTTGTTGTCATGCAGGGCAAACAGCACGCCGTCTTTGCTGCGTTGCAGGTCCATTTCCAGGTAATCGGCACCCAGGTCACGCGCCAGTTTGTAAGAGGCTGCTGTGGATTCCGGTGCATCGAAGGATGCGCCACGGTGGGCGATCACCGCCGGGTGCGGAATGCCGGTTGCGCTGGCCAGAGCGGTCGGGCTCAGCTGGTTGCTGGCCTGTGCCTGGCCAAGGCTGAGCATCAGACTCAGCATCAGGGCGCTTTTGCGGAAGGTGGCAGGCATATTCGAAGTCCTTTCGTGGAGAGCGATATCAAAGAAGTACCTTTCTAACAATTGAGCGCCGCCAGTGCTATCGCGAAACCGACATAAACCTGAATGAGAGGCATTTTTTCAGCGCTTTTGTGCGGTCCTTTGCAGTACTCTTTGGCCAGCAGTTTCCCCGTCAGAGGGAAACCTGAAAATAGTTGCCCTCTTGCCCCGCGTGTAAACCATCGATCACCCGTCCTTCTGGACCCACAGTGAGGTTTACCATGCGCATCACTTCCGAACTTATCTGCCAGGCCGCCGACCAACTCAAAGGTTTCGTCGGTTTGAATCGCAAGACTGGCCAACATATTGTTCGCTTCAGCGAAGACTCCTTCGGCATGGACGTCGCCGATGACGCGATCATCCCCACCTGCGAGTTCGTCTGGCAGCCTGCGGCCGATCAAACCATGACCCTCAAGCGCGAGCTGATCCAGTTGCTGCTGGACCAGAACATCGACGACCGCATCAATATCACCGAGCCACTGCGGGTATACATGCGCCGCGAGGACGTGCCGGAGATTTTGGCGTTGCGTAGTTTGATGTAACCGGCGCTGGGTTGAGGGGGTGTTTCCTCGAGGAAATGGTTGACTGGTCTGACGTCATCGCGAGCAATCGAGCGTCGACCGGTGTAATGGTCCAGTTTTTTTGGACCATTCTGTAGGAGTACTTAGGCCGCCAGCTCTTCAAACAGAGCCGGTGGCAGGTGGTTCGAGGCAGAGTGGCAACGGCGGTGGTTGTAATGCGAGATAAAGTCGATCACATCCTTCTCTGCCTCAAAATGATTCCGGTAGCCGTTTTCCGGCATCCAGTTGTGTTTTAACGTTCTGAAGTAACGCTCGACCACCGCATTGTCCCAGCAATTGCCGCGCCGGCTCATGCTCTGGACGATTCGGCTTTCTGCAAGATATGCAACAAATCGGTCAGCGGTGTACTGGCAGCCCTGGTCTGAGTGAAACAACAGCTCAGGCATTGGGCGACGTATCGCTACCGCCAGCCGTAGAGCTTTGAGAGACAGCTCGGTGTCAGCAGTCCTTGAACAGGCCCAACCCACGATCCTGCGTGAAAACAGATCCATCACCACTGCCAGATACAACCAGCCATCCTTGACTCTGATGTAGGTGATATCACCTGCCCAGAGCGTGTCTGGCCGGACTGGATTAAAACGCCGGTCAAGTATGTTCGGCGCAGTGATGGCAGGTTTGGTAGCCCGGCGATAGTGGGCATAACGGGGACGTTGCCTTGACAGGCCAAGCCTCTTGATCAAGGTCCGCATTCGGTAACGCCCGATAAAAATGCCTTCTATTCTTAGCTCCCTGGATAGCCCGCGAGCACCCAGTGCTTCGCGATGTGCGCCATGCATTGCACGAATTTTGCGCTCCAGTTGCTGCGGGACAAGGCGGCGCGGCTTGGGGTTTCGTTTTGCGTAATAGCTGCTGCGGGCCAAACCGAAGATCAAGCAAAGGCGTCGAATCGACATTGCCCCTCTAACGCCATCAATCACTTGGTTCGACCGAACAGAACCTTCAGATGAGAGGGCAATTGCTTTTTTAGCACTTGGTTCTCGGCTTCGAGCAATGCCAATTTGGCCTGCAACGACTCGATCAATTCCTGATCTTGTGGCCGAGTCGGTTGCAACATTCCCGCATGCTCCCGGCGCCAGCGAAGAACCCAACGGCGCAGAGCTGTGGGCCCCACACCGGTAAGCTCACAGGCTTTAGGTATGGAGTAATTCATGTCCACAACCAAGCGAATGGCTTCCGCTTTTTCCTCGGCACTAACAACCCGATATCCCATGATGCTTCCTTAGGTCGACACTCCTACATCATGGTCCAAAAACATTGAGCCACAACACGGCTGCTCCTACAAGGATTATGCAAGACCTGTAGGAGCGAGCTTGCTCGCGATGAACTCTGAAGAACGCCGCAGCGCTCGGCTAACGCTCAAACGCGTAAGCGCGCTCAACCTTGCACACCCGTGTATGACAAGCCTCATACCAGGTCGCGCGCCCTTGTTCGCGGACCTCAGTGTGTTCGGCGTGATGTTTCCAGGCGAGGATCGCGGCCTCACTGGCCCAGTAAGACACTGTGATGCCGAGGCCGTCCTCACCCCGGGCTGACTCCACGCCGAGAAATCCCGGCTGCTCACGGGCCAGCTCAACCATGCGCTCGGCGGCTTGCCCGTAGCCTTGATCCCCCTCGGTACGCACAGAGGTGAAAATCACTGCGTAGTAGGGCGCCGCTGGTGTCTTGGCGATCATGCCCGGTACCTCGCGCAGGCCAGGAGAAATGCGCTGACCAGCGGCGGGATCGTGCCGGTCAGTGCGGCGCGTTCAGGTTGGAACAAGGTGGCGACGAAAAACGGATGCCCGCGCAGTTCGACGGCCCGCAGATCGCCTGCCGAATCGTGCCCGGTGGCACGCAGGCTTTGCGTCAGCAATTGCGTTTCGAACTCGGGATTGACGCCGTAGCGGCAGTGATAGCCTTCGCGGATGTCCAGTGCACCATAGGCGTTGGCGATCAACGAGCCTTCAACCAGGCGGATACCGTCGAGGGCCTCGACCAACGAGCAACTTAATGGCGTGAGCAGCGCGCGGGCGGCCTCTGGTGACGTCTCGCCATGCTCGGCGTCGGCCCAGCCGAGCACATTGCGTGCGTACTCAAGCACCGCGTGTTGAAAGCCGCCGCAAGTCCCCAGAAACGGTCGTTGCTGTTCCCGGGCATAACGGATGGCCAGGAGGGCGCCGTCCATATCGCGATAGGGGCTGGCCGGCACACACCAGAAACCGTCGAAGTCATTCAGCTGAGTGGCCGATGTGATGCTATCGGTGGGCAGCCACTCAAACTGCACCTTCAAATCGGCACTCTCGGCCGCCATGGTCAGCGCCAGCGGGATGGCCTGGTGGGCGATGACTTCGCGGTTGTAGTCACCGATCAGTGCGATGTGGATGCAGGGTTTATCTGAGGGGGGTTGCATGTGGTTCTCCCGGTGCGACCAAGGCTTGTTGATTCCTGAGCCCCACTATAGATTGGCGTTCGCGCAATCAATATTGGCGTTTACCCAAATGCTCAGTGCATCAACGCACTATCAACTCGATTACCCGGACCTGTCGCTGATCCTGGCGCTGGTGCGCGGTGGTTCTCTGGCCCGTGCAGCAGCCCTGTTGAAGGTCGATGTGTCGACGGTGTTTCGTGCGGTACGCAGACTGGAAGCTGCTCTGGGTCAGGAACTGTTCGACAAAAGCCGCGCAGGCTATCTACCGACCAGCATGGCGCAAGCCTTGGCCGAACAGGCTGAGCGTGCCGAGCAAGCACTGGAAGCGGCGCGCATAGGCGTGGAGCAGGGTGGGGAAGTCATCAGCGGCACGGTCCGACTGACCTGTACCGATTCGGTCCTGCAAGGTTTGCTCTTGCCGGCATTGGCGCAGTTCATGCCAACGTATCCGGCCTTGACCCTTGAATTGAGTACATCCAACGATTTTGCCAACCTCAGCCGCCGCGATGCCGATATTGCTTTGCGCCTGACCAGCACACCGCCGGAACATTTGGTCGGGCGGTGTCTGGGAGCCGTGTCGTACCGGGTGTGTGCCAGTGCGGCCTACCTGCAATCGGTCGACCCCAGTGATCTGGCCCGGCTTGCCTGGATCGCGCCGGATGACTTCCTGCCGGATCACCCCACCGTCGCCTGGCGTCGTCAGCAGTTGCCCGGCGTGCTGCCAAGTTACCGCTGCAACAGCATGCTGTCGGTCACCGAACTGGTGCGTGCCGGTTTGGGGGTTGCGGCGCTGCCGGACTTCCTGATCGGCGAAACGGGGATGCAACCCTTGAGTGAACCCCTACTCGGTTACGACACCAGCCTATGGCTGCTGACCCGCCCGGACTGTCGCGCCTTGCGCTCGGTGGTGACGCTGTTCGATGAGTTGGCGCGCAACGTTCGTTTGCCTTAGCAATGGCCCGGACCTCTTGGGTTTTCAGCTCACGCTTTGGGCTCATCCTTGCGTACAAAATGCTGATGCATTTCCGAGGTCAGGTTTTCGATACGCTCGGTCAGGGTCTTGGTCATCTCGGTCAAACGGGTATTTTGCTCAAGTAATTCCAATAGCTGTGCTGTGGTCTGGGCGGCTTGTAGCTGCCGTTCGGAGTTGGCAGTGGCAATGGCTTCACGGTGCTGGGCATCAGCGTCGGAATGGGCTTTGTCCCGGGCCGCCTGGCGAGTTTGAGCGAGCAGAATCAGCGGAGCGGCGTAGGCTGCCTGGAGGCTGAAGGCCAGGTTCAGCAGGATGAACGGATAGACGTCAAATTGCGTCACTCCAGCCAGGTTGAGGCCAATCCAGATGACGACAATCAGTGTTTGTGCGCCGAGGAAGGTCGGCGTACCGAAAAACCGTGCAAAGGCCTCGGCCTTCAAGGCAAAACTGTCATTGCCGAAGGTGGTCGCCAGATGGGCGTGGGGGCGGTGAAAACGCAGGTGATCGACTTTAGCGCCGGGTTCTACTTCGGGTTTGACTGAGTTCATAGTGCTCTCTGCAATGCCATGGGACTGGCGCCTACTATAGCCCCGAGCACTCGGATCTGAGGAAAACCTCTAAGGGTTTCCAGTGGGGGCCTTTGCCTCGTTGTTTTTTTTAAGCCCTGCACCCGTTTTTTCAGAAACACTTTGTCGTGATTTACTTGGCGTCGCTGCTCGTCGGATAAACCGCATGAACAGTGTCATTTATTCCAGGCGGAACAATCAGTGCCCTTCGTAGGCTCAATGGAGTCTGATAGTCCCTCCGCGACTGGGCGAACTACAGCTGATAGAAGGCTAGGAACATATCCAGTGCAGACTCTACAACGGTGGTCTGCATCTCGGGCGACAACGCCGGCTGGCCCATGGAGATTTGTGGCCAAAAGGCGAACGCCTTGATCAGCCCCTGCACCTGTTGTGCGGCGAAACACGGGTCGACGGGTTTCAACCTGCCGTCAGCCTGGGCTGCGCGAATCCACACGGTGAGGCCTTCCTCGCGCTCACCCAGCCTGGCGACCATGTCCTGGGCCCGCTCAGGAGTGTGGATTGTGGCGGCAATCGCCACACGCGCCAGGTCGAGAAGATTGTTGTCCGCCAACATGTGCAGTTTGGCCCGCAACAACCCTTCCAGTTGCTCGCGTAGCGGGAGATCTCTGTGGTAGATCGTGTCCTGCTGAGCGCTGATGCTGGTCCATAATTTATTCAGGATCTCGGCGAACAACTCTTCCTTGCTGGGGAAGTGGTTGTACACCGTGCGCTTCGAAACTCCGGCCGTGGCGGCTATCTTGTCCATGCTGGTGATGTCGAAACCGTTGGCACGGAATTCGACAATGGCCGCCTGGATGATGGCTTCGCGTTTTCGGTCGGTGAGGCGCAGTAGAGCTGTCATAAATTGGCTTCGGCGGGTTAATTGGAAATTACACTCAGCAGTTTACTTAATCTCTTGTTTGTTGCAATCTAGAAACTACACGGTGCAGTGTAAATGCGCAGTGAAGAAATAGAGTTTTCGGCTGAAGCGTGCATGCATTGGCCAGTTATCGTCCAACAACGGAACACCGGAACCTCACGGGTTTCCTTGGAGTCACATCAATCATGGCCACTCTCTCATCTCGCGCCCACGGCGCCCCCCGCCTCAAAGCGTCTTTGCAGGACGAAGGTCATTACCGTAACCACGCGACAGTGCCGCGCGAAGGCATTCGCAAAACCTTGCGGATATTCTGGAACATGCTGTTCCACAAACCGCGCAATACTCGCCCGGCCGGGGTTATTCCTGTTCAAACCCTGACCCGCGAAGCGCTGTTGGCTGCGCCGAATCACAGCGTGTTTCGCTTGGGCCATTCGACTGTGTTGCTCAAGTTGCACGACAAGTTCTGGCTGACCGACCCGGTCTTCGCCGAGCGCGCGTCGCCAGTGCAATGGGCCGGCCCGCGGCGCTTCCATCAGCCGCCCATCAGCCTGGAAGAATTGCCACCGATTGAGGCGGTGATTCTTTCCCACGATCATTACGACCACCTCGACCATCAATCCATTCTCAAACTGGCCGACAAAGCCAAATACTTCCTCGCGCCACTGGGCGTGGGCGATACCTTGATCAAATGGGGCATCGACGCCAGCAAAGTGCGCCAACTGGATTGGTGGCAGGGCACGGAGGTGGACGGCATTCGCTTCATCGCCACGCCATCGCAACACTTTTCCGGCCGCGGGCTGTTCGATGGCAACAGCACGCTGTGGGCGTCTTGGGTAATGATCGACGGTGACACCCGGATCTTCTTTAGCGGTGACACCGGCTATTTCGATGGCTTCAAACGCATCGGCGAGCAGTACGGCCCGTTTGACCTGACGCTGATGGAAACCGGCGCCTACAACGTCGATTGGCCGCATATTCATATGCAGCCAGAGCAAACCCTCCAAGCGCATATCGACCTCAAGGGCCGCTGGTTGCTGCCGATCCACAACGGCACGTTCGACTTGTCGATGCATGCCTGGCACGAACCCTTCGACCGTATCCTGGCCCTGGCCTGGGAGCGAAATGTCTCCATCACCACGCCGCAAATGGGTGAAGCGTTCAACCTGACTCAACCCCAGCGTGGAGGCGCATGGTGGCTGGAGGTCGAAAGCGTGGCTGATCAGATCGTCGTCAACAGCGTGTAATCCTGTGCCCAGCCGGGCCAGGCGCTGGATAGACGTAACTGCCAGAGCGTCGGAAGCGGGGTCACACCCATCTGGCCTGAGATAACTGGTGCCTTAAGCGAAAACCACCTCAATCCGACCTTCGCGCCTCGATCTTGGGGCCGATTTGACGATGATTTGCACATCGCGTCCCAGTCGGGAAAGGCACTCCATCATCTTCGCTTCGCTGATGCCGCGAAACTTTCCCCGAAGCATCTCGGAGAGCTTCGGTTGCGACAGCCCTAGAATCTCTGAAGCCTGAACCTGAGTGAGGTGTTGTGCCTTGATGATTTCGCCGATCTTTGCAGCAAGTTGGGCTTTAACCCGCATCTCATTGGCGTCGGCATGCCCAAGGTCTTTGTAGACGTTACCGGTGCTTTCTTCGATTTCAATCATGTTCCGATCCTCTTGCATGATCTTGAGCCGCCCGAAGTCTCTTCTTGATCAGATCTATTTCGCAGTGTGCGGTTTCGACTCCCTTGGTCGACTTTTTCTGGAAGCAGTGAAGGACATAGATGGCCGTACCAAATCGAACGGTATAAACCGCTCGATAAGTATTTGTGTCGAAGTCTTCAACCACCTCAAGCAAGCCTGCACTGCCAAAGCCCTTCAATGGTTTCGCTTGCGGATGCTTCCCGCCATCTTGTGCCAGGTGGAGGGCAAATCCGAAAACATCCTGGACATCCACGGGCAGTTGTTTGAGGTCTTTTTTGCTACTGCTAACCCATAGGAGTGGCTTCCATGTACTCATTAAAAATATACCTATATGGGGATAATCGTCAACGAAGAAACTGCGCTTACTCAATCATCGCGTAATCATCCCGCCCGACCGGATCAGGTGTGGAACCTTTGATGTTCATCCCTCTACCCGGCGCGAAGCCCGGGAAAAACACCAGACCTTCTGCCTCCAGCCGAAATGCCAAGGCCAAACGAGTGACGTCCAGCAAGTCACCTCGTGCTTCATACCGCTGGATGGCGTCTACTGAAACCCCTGACTCTTCAGATAACTGCTCCCGGCTCCAGCCCAATAGCTCGCGAGCCTGTGCGCAGTGTTCTGGGGTGAATTGATAAAGGGCGATACGTTCGAGGGTGATTTTCATCGCAAGAGAGGCCATGGTTTTCTCCGGGGCTCGAGAGTGGCGATTCAATAAAATACTGTGTTTTTGTACAGTTGTTTTATCCCCGGATCAAACTCATTTTTTGATCGATTCTATTTTTCCGCTCAGACAGGCTGTTGGCGCTTGCCCTGGTACTCGGCATGTCCCAAGCCCTTCGATGGCTATCATGATGAGCATGGGGTGCCAGGTAGCGTTTTTGCGCTTGGGAAAGCGGTAGCCACCCCCATTGTTCACTCTCGTCTAGTTGTTGGAGCTGCCTGTAGACATTGATTTTCCTTTGGCCGAGTCTAGGGCTCAGCAACCTTACTGTTGGTCCGAGGACGGACAAAAGTGAAAATGACAACGGTGGTGAGCCTGATCATTTTGCTGCTTTGTCAGTCGGCGTGGGCTGAGGTGCATTCCGTTCCCGGGGATGACAAAGCATTGTTCATCGCCAATCTCATGCAGCGCATGACGCTTGAAGAAAAGATCGGTCAGCTCAGACTGAACTGCATCAGCCAGCAAATGCCTCAAGAGACATTTCTTGAAGAGGCTACCCTTGGGCAAGTCGGTGGCCTCTTTTATGTGGCTGGTCGTTCGGACCTCCGGGCGTTTCAGGACGCCGCCTTACGCAGTCGTTTGAAAATCCCGTTGTTCTTTGCCTACGATGTCATTCACGGTCATCGCACGCTGTTTCCGATTGGCCTCGGTCTGGCTTCCACCTGGGACATGGACGCCGTCGCTTTGAGCGCCCGCATCGAGGCGAAGGAGGCGAGTTCCGATGGCCTGGACATGGTGTTTTCCCCCATGGTCGATATCGCCCGAGACCCGCGTTGGGGGCGGGTGTCTGAAGGTCTGGGCGAAGATCCTTATATGGCTTCGCGTTATGCCCAAGTGATGGTCAACGCGTTGCAAGGGTCGACACTGGGTGCCGCGGACAGTGTCATGGCCAGCGCTAAGCATTTTGCGTTGTACGGTGCGACGGAGGGCGGCCGCGACTACAACTCGGTCGATATGAGCCTGCCCAGGATGTATCAAGACTATTTGCCACCTTACCGTGCTGCCGTAAAGGCTGGCGTGGGGGCCATGATGCTGACCTACGTCGCAATCAATGGCATGCCCGCCACCTCCAATACCTGGTTGATACATGATTTGTTGCGCAGGCAGTGGCATTTCAAAGGTCTGATCATCAGCGATTTCGATGCGGTCAACGACTTGGTTACCCATGGCGTGGCGCGTGATGGCCGAGAGGCCGCCATGAGGGCGATCAAGGCAGGGGTAAACATGAGCATGACCGACACGCTGTATCGAGATGAGCTGCCGGGACTGTTGAAATCAGGAGATGTCTTGCCGGAGGAAATCAACGAGGCTGTGCAAGCAGTGTTGGGAGCCAAGTACGATCTGGGGCTTTTCACAGATCCTTATTTGCGAATTGACGCCGCCCATGAAGACCCGCAAGATATCAATGCCGAGTACCGTCTACACCGAGCACAGGCCCGTGAAGTCGCGCGCAAGAGTCTGGTGCTGTTGAAAAATCAGGCCGATGTATTGCCGCTCAAAAAGGACGGAGTGTTGGCTGTTGTCGGGCCCTTGGCGAAAAGCCGTCTCGATATCCTCGGTACCTGGAGCTCTATCGGATCGCCGGTGCAGGCGGTATCGGTCTATGACGGTATCGCCAATGCGTTGGGTGACCCAACCCGATTGCTTTACGCCCGGGGCGCCGATATCACGGATGACCCATCGGTCCTCAACTATCTGAATCAGCCCGGCGCCAACCCGTCCGATGTGGAGGTCGATCCACGCCCTGCACAACAAATGATCGAGGAAGCGGTCAAGGTCGCTGAGCAGGCCGACATCGTCGTCGCGGTGGTAGGGGAGTCCCGCGGCATGTCGTATGAAGGCGCGAGCCGTGCCAGCCTGGGATTGCCGGGCTATCAGTCCGATCTGATAAAAGCACTGAAGGCCACTGGTAAACCCTTGGTGCTGGTCCTGATGAACGGCCGTCCACTTTCCATTGGAAAGGAACAGGCCATCGCCGATGCTGTGCTGGAAACCTGGTACAGCGGTACCGAAGGCGGCAACGCGATCGCTGATGTGCTGTTTGGAGACTACAACCCTTCCGGGAAACTGCCGATTACATTCCCACGTTCCGTGGGCCAGATTCCGACTTACTACAACCACTTGAACACCAGCCGGCCACCCCGGGCGGATAATCCTCGCGCAGTGACCTCTCGCTATTTCGACGAGGCGTACGGTCCGCTTTACCCCTTTGGTTTCGGTCTGAGCTACACGCAATTCAGTGTGTCCGAGGTGACGTTGACCAGCAAACGCATGGAGCGCAGCGATACGCTGGGTGCGAGCGTCGTCGTGAAAAATACCGGGCAGCGAGAGGGCGAGACGGTTGTGCAGCTTTATATTCGGGACGTGAGGGCATCCATCAGTCGCCCCGTCATGGAGTTGAAGGGCTTTCAGAAGGTCATGCTTAAGGCTGGGGAAGAGAAAGTCATTTATTTCACCCTCAGCGAGGATGATCTGAAGTTTTACAACGCGCATTTGAAGTACGCGGCGGAATCCGGTGAGTTCAGGGTGCTGATCGGACTGGACTCTCAGAATGTGAAAGTACAGAGTTTTGAGCTGCTGTAAGGCCGAGGCAGTGCTCAGTTAAGGAATTTCTGGCTGCACACATTCCTCCGTAGCAGCTGCCGAACCTGCAAGCCTGCGTTCTGCTCATGTAGCAGCTGTCGAGCTTGCGAGGCTGCGTTCGGCTGCGCAGCAGTCGTAAAACCAGGCGCTGCGATCTGTCAGTCAAACCGCATACGCATGATTTACGACTGCTGCGCAGCCGAACGCAGCCTTCGGCAGCTGCTACGGACCGCGTAGAAGCTTAACCCCCCACCCAGCGGCGGGTGTGCCACAGGACATTGCCTTACAACGTGATCAGAAAAAATTCGGTTGGAATGAACCTGCAATTGCCGCAAAAATAGGCGCGTGCTCGTTTCCCTATTCATGGATTTTCATAGGAGGACCTCATGCAAATATCTGAAAGCGATTGGAAAAAATTCAAGCTTCTGAGGCAATTGGCCCTGGACCGTTTCTGCCAGGGTGTTCTCGACGACGCTCAAACCATTAGCTAACACGACGCACTCTCCGCACATGCCCGGTATGGAATGTTGTATGACCTGGTACACAACCGGAACAAGGATATGGTTCGAGCCTTCGACTACTTCAGTCGCTCATCCGCAGTTATGAGTTTGCGTTTTATGGTCATGTACAATTTGCTGATCGACGCCGAGTTGTCGGTGCTCAGTGAGGACACATTGCGCGGCGTGGAGGACGTCGTCAGACAGCCCTACGAGCTGAAGTGGGTGGAAGAAATCGTGCGCCAGGAGTGACGGGAGTCGTTCTGAGGACGGACATTTATCAAAGAGGAATGGGGATGTTGGTCTTCAACTGCACCGAGGCAGCCAGCGATTTTTTCAGTCGTGTTCACAAGGGTAAGAAAATCACGCCTGTCCAAAACCCACCTTCGGTCACTATCGCTGACGATCACGCGGGCGACTCGACGTCAGCGCTTTCGCAATGGCTGGTGCATGCCATCAGCGTCCAGCGCAAACACGTACTGCTGGCGATTCACCTGCAAACACGATATTGCATGATCTTCGCCGACATGAAAAAAGCCGATGTGGACGGCTTTGTTCAGGCCTTCACCCAGCGTTGGATGAATAACATGCTGGATCATGCGATGCAGAGTGGAGTGCTGGAGTGGGTCGAGTACCCATCCATGCATGAGCGTTTCACGGAGTTCAATCGGGAGTTCAGTTTTTACCGGCGCAGCGACCGGAGTGCTCAGGGGCATCTCAACGAAATAGTATGGATTTTCAAAGAGTACGCCGCCGATGCAGGGTGTCTGCTACCGGATGAAGTAGCTGCGTCAGGCTATGACACTTGGACCAACCGAACCCCTCGAGGCAGCAAGGGCCATAAAAACCTCTACTTTCCTGATGAGGAAATGCTGATCCACTGGTTACAGAAATTCTGTGGGGCCAGCGAGGCAAGTGCCCAAGAGGCTCGTGAGCTGCGCAGTCAGCTGAACAGAGAACGTTATGCTCAAGAATGGGCGCTTCGAAAAGCTGAATTGGGTATCTAAAACCCCCGCAGGGGATCGTCTGACCTGCTACTTCCCCTCCAACCCCGGCACCTCGCGAATGATGAAATGGTCCAGATTCTCGATATCGCCACTGAATACCCCGAACGTCTGCTCGGGGTTTTTCTTGCTCGGCACTTGCTTCAACTCCGGCGTCACGCCATAGAAGAAGCAATACAGTTCCCGCTCGCTATCAATGGCGTTCTTGATTTCTTCGAGGAAGGCTTTGCGTTTGCGGTAGTTCTCGATCAGCTGTTTGCTCAGGTAGACGTTCACTGAGTAAGGCTTCTTCTCGACCCAGACCTTCTTCTCGAAGTCGATCCGGAAGCTGGTTTTGTAGTCTTTGATCTCCTTGATCTTGCCCCAGTAAATCAGCCCCTTGTTGTCTTGCAGGTACTCGATCTTCTTGAAAAACGACCCATAAGACGCCGTGTGCTCGCCAATTTTCAGAGGCATGCGTTTGAGGGTGTCTTTGTCGTCGAAATTCGACACAAAGCATTCCACCGGGTGGGCAAACACGCTGGTCTTGTCCGGCGCCGTTTCACGGGGCGTTTGCTCCGTCGGCGTGTTCGCAGACGGTGTCTTCAGCTCATCCCGTGGAGAGGCGACACCTGCCGCCGAACTGGGTGGTTTGCGCACATACTGGCGACGCGTCAGCAGCAACTCAGACGGGAAATGCTCCTCCCGATCGTTATCACCCTCGGCATCCTCTCCGGCCACCAACGCTTTGGAACTGACATAAGGACAGCTTTCAGCGTGCCGGGTGCTGGGCAGATTCTTGAAATGCGGCGTCCTTACATAGTTGACGTTCTTCGCATTGAACGTACCCAACACATTCTGCGCATCAAACGCCGCGCGGCACTCATCGTTAGGGCACTGAAAGCTTTCCTTGGCCGAATCGAACGCCATCGTCTCGTCGAAATTCAAATCCCGCACGTCATAGATCGACAGCTTTTCGTCGAGGCTGAGGCAGTAGGCGTTGTCGAATTTCATTGGCTCGCTGATCCTGAGAAGGGATGGCCTATTAATAGCGGGTGAGGCTTTGGGGTGCACCCACTCTTTTACACTCGTCGCCGGTATTGGGCGGGATGTGCTCACGAATGGACAAGACCCAATACCTTAACTAGCGTTGTGCAGTGGCAGCAGTGCTCCCGTCCTTGTCATAAGGTGCCATCCCGAGCTGACTGCCCATCCTGTCGTTAGCCATGCCAACAAGGAGGTCGGGATGTTTGGATCGGTCGTTCTGGACGCTATCCTCGGGATGCTGGCGCTGTTCACACTGCTCGGAATCTGCATCACCACCCTCACTGAAATTATTCAATCCTTCTTCCAGAAAGTCAGGGCAGCGTACCTCTACGACGCGCTGAAACTGCTGTTCGCCGGCAAATTGAAAGCGCTGACCGATAAGGACATGGACTTCTTTCAGCAGGTACTCGATCACCCGGTGATCAAGGCCATGGCGCCGCCCGGCAAACGTCCCAGCTACCTGGACCCGGGAATGTTGGCGCAGGTCGTAATTGATCTGCTGTTGCGCCGAGACGACACCACGGTGCTGGATATCCCGCTTGAGCAACTCAACGAAGCGCTGGCCAAGGGCATCGCGCAAATTCCCTCGGACCATCTGCGTCGTGCACTCTCGACACTACTCGCAGCGGCCCAAGCCAAGGTCACGACTGCGCAGGAACTCCTGTGCTCGTTTAAAACCCGGTTGGAACAATGGATCAATGCGGTCATGGACCGCGCCCAAGGCTGGACGCGACGCAATGCCAAAGTCGTGTCGCTGGTCTGTTCGCTGGTGATTTGCCTGGTGCTCAACGTCAATGCGTTCGACCTCATGCAAGGCCTGGTGCGTAATGACACCTTGCGGGCGGCGGGCATGCAGATGGCCAACAATCTGGTGAAAGACAACTCGCCAGCTACGCTCGATCAAGTCTGCGCGAGCCGGGACGACAAAGCCCAGTGCCAGTTTGACTCTGCGTTGAGCAGTTTGCAGGCGCTGCCTCAGGGCGCTATCGGCTGGAATAACCTGCCAGCATTTTTACAGCACGATCAGAAAAACAAAACGGTTTGGTTCGGCTACTGGTTGCTTGGGGTCATGACGGCGGCGCTAGCGGCCTCGTTGGGTGGCGACTTCTGGTTCAAGATGTTGAGCCAGATGATTCGCCTGACAGGTAGCAAAACCGTCCAGCCGCCCAAGCCCTGAGCGCTTCGAAACCAGAGACGTCGAAATCAGGCACTTCACTTCAGGGAGCGAAACATGCCGAACAACTGGCCCGCCGAGATTGAGCACGTCGTCGTGCTGATGATGGAAAACCGTTCCTTCGATCATTTGCTGGGGGATTACAGCAGTATCAATCCTGCGTGCGAGGGCATCGACCGCCACACACCCAGCACCAATCCGCTGACGCTGGCCAGTGGCAGTTCGATCGTGATCACCCAAGCGCCGGAAACTGCGGACTACTTCGCCCTGTGGGCGCCGCCCGCACCCTCGCCACCGGCAACACCTGCGAAGGACAGCGAAGGTTTCGACCTCGGTCATGAGTTCGTCGATGTGGTGAAACAACTGGACGTGACACTCAAGACCAGCCTGACCGCACCCAAGCTCGATGGCTTTGCGCAGGACGCCTACGACAAGGCCCGCACGGACCTGAAGGTGTACAAAACCTGGTCCCAATCCATGGCCCAGCGGGCGATGAACTACATCCCGTTCGGCGCCACGCCGGCCGCCGATCCGCTGCCTGCGATCCAGGGGTTGGCGCGCAACTTCACCGTGTGCGACCGCTGGTTTGCGTCGGTGCCGGGCCCGACCTGGCCGAACCGTTTTTTTGCCATGCTCGGCAGTAGCAACGGTCACTTGCTGATGCCGTCCACGGGTACCGTGCTGGCCGGTATCAAAAGCCTGATTGCGCAGTTTGGCGGCGACAGTATTTTTTCGCTACTGCGGGACAAGGGCCACGATGTGCGCATTTATTCCGACGGTGCTATCCCGTTGGCGGCGCTGGTCAAGGGTGGTTTGCAGCATCTGAGCATCGACGACTTCAAGTCGGATGTCGCCGGTAACAAACTCCCCGAACTGTCCTGGATCGAGCCGAGCTATGGCCTGCTCAATGGCAAACTCGGGCCCAACGTGTCGCATCATCCACCGGAAGACCTGCGCTTTGGCGATCAGTTTATCGGCGAGGTGTTCAATGCCTTGTCGGCCAACACGGACCTGTGGAACAAGACGCTGTTTGTGCTGCTGTACGACGAGCATGGCGGCTTCCATGACCATGTGGTGCCACCGACCTGTGTTTCGCCCAATGCAACGTCTGATGTCGACTGGCCCAACCCCTTCACCCGACTCGGCATTCGTGTGCCGGCGATCCTCGCATCGCCGTGGCTTAAACCGGGTTTGATTCCCTGGACGGGCGCACTTGACCAGCAGCATTACGATCACACCAGCCTGCTGGCCTTTCTTTGCGATCATTTCAAGTTACCGCGCAGCGCCCTTGGTCCACGGGTGGTAGCGGCCCAGCACTTCGGCAATGCGCCGATCTGGCGCAGCGCCGCGAGCGTGACTCCACCGCTGCAACTGGCATCCACCGCGGTCCCAAGCCGCGCCGGGTTGCCATTGATCGAGTCCGAACTGGCGACACAAAGCCGGCAGGTTGTGGACAGCGCCACGGGTTATCTCGACGGTCTTGATCCGGAGCAGATCTGGAAAAACAGCGCCCAAGGCGTCAGCAATTTCATCGACAACCGCACCCGGGCACTGGTTGATCCCGGCCTGGCTGCCCTCACGTCCGCCGCGCCGAGTGCGGACAGCCTGGAGGCGAAACTGCGGCGTCTACAAGACCTGATGGTCACCGCGTACAGTCAACCCGCTGGTGCTCCAACCACTGCGCAGCCTGTCAGCAAAGCTTTGCAGGCTGAGCCCGGGCCGGGTGTTGCGCCCGCGCGACTGCGAGTCCTCTGCCTGCCCGGTGTGGGATTCACGCAGGCCGCCAGCGGGCAGGGCGGCACCGACGCGAACTGGCAGGAACAATGGCGCACGCTGATCCGCAGCCAACTGGCGCAGAACGGTCGCGTCATTGATGACCAGGACATTGATTTTCTACCCTTTGATGATCAGCTCAAGGAGGGGCCGGACTTCGCCCAGATCACCCGAGGCCTGGCGATGTTGCGGGCAGACGCCAGTGGCAAGGCCGACGAGACCTTCGGCAGCTGGGGTCTGCCGGTCAATCAAATGTTACGCACCACCGTTGGCGCTATTGTGCAATGGATCGAAGACGCCGACTTGCGCACCGTACTGACCCAGCATCTGTTGGCGAAGATCGAGGCGTTCGACCCGCAGATCATCTTCGCCCAAGGGCTGGGTAGCCTGATCGGTTACGACGCCTTGCGCCGTTCGGTGGCCAAGAAAGGCTCGGCGCTCAAGCGCATCGACGGCCGGGTGTTCGTCAGCTTCGGCTCGCCCATTGCGCTGCCGCTGGTGATGCGCGAAGTGTGGGGCGGGCGGGTCATGCGCTTGAGCGAAAACGGTCGAGGCATCCGTCGTTGGTTTCACCTCTATAACCCCAACGACGGCTTGCTGACCCGGCCAATCACTTCGCCGGACTCGGCGCGCATCGACTTGCAAACCGAGTTCAGCGTGCCGCTGCGTGATGACCTGCTCGACCTCAACCATGCGGCCCAGGCCTACTTGTCGGCACCCACCAGCCAGACCAGCCTCTGGCCACAACTGGCCCGCGACGTGGTGGCGGCACGCATTCTGGAAGTGCCGGCGTTTCTGTCCCGCAGCGGGCAACGCAAACGCCGTGCCTTGGTGGTCGGCATCAACGATTACCCGGACCCGAGTGCCCGCCTCGACGGCTGCATCAACGACACCTACCTAATCAGCCGCATGCTCCAGGAAAGCGGCTACGACGCTGGCGACATTCGTTTACTGCACGACGCCCGAGCGACGCGGGCGAACTTCGTCGAGCGCCTCGAATGGCTGGTGGAAGGTGCCCACGCCGGAGACGAGCGAGTGCTGTTCTATTCCGGCCACGGCACCCAATTGCCGACCTACAGCAGCAGTGGCGAAGCCGACCGCATGGATGAAACCCTGGTGCTCTACGACTTCGACTGGGACGACGAAAACACCCACTTCACCGACAAACTGTTCCGCCAGTTCTACAGCCACCTGCCGTTCGACCCGGACGGCCACGGCGCCAAACTGACAGTGATGTTCGACTGCTGCTACGCCGGCGGCATGACCCGCGGCACCGGCCGCGTGCGCGGCATCACCCCGCCCAGCGACATCCGCCACCGCATGCTGCGCTGGGACCCCTACGCCGGCGACTGGGACCGTCGGGTGTATGCGGCCGACAGCGACGGCCGCGACTTCAGCGCACACGACAGCAAATCCCGCCTACTCACCCGCACCCGCAGCACCCAAGGCGCCGCCACCGGCCTGCGCCCCGACAAAAAAGCCCAACTGCTGCGCCAAGGCAAACTCTACGGCCACCACGGCCCCTACATGCCCCTGATGCTCTACGCCGCCAGAGAAAACGAAAAAGCCAGCGAATACCAGGTCGGCTCCAACAGCTACGGCGCCTTCACCTACGCCGTGGTGGAACAACTGCGCAAGCTGCAGCAGGAGGATGCGACGTTGGGGTTTGATCAGTTGATTGCACGGGTGGGGAGTGTGCTGAGCGCACGGTCGCTGGGGCAGACGCCGGAGATTGTCGGGCCGAGTGGGGTTAGGGAGGCGGTGTGTCCGTGGCGGATTAGTGGGTTGGGTGGGTGAGTCCGTAGCGGTTGGTGCGAGCAGAAAAAAGGGCCGCAGAATTTTCCTGTGGCCCTATTAACATCGGGATTTCCGAACCTGGCGCAGCTCCCCCCGTAGGAGCATGGCTTGCCAGCGATGGCGTTGGCGAATATGCCACATAAAACAAATCCGCCGCCGGTGTCTCAGGCGACGGATGGTTTCAATACAACAATCAACGATCAGAACCCTCGTAAAACGCGTGATGCTTTCCGCCACCAGGTTTCATGCTGATTTCCCAACGGACCATCTGCTAACACACAAGGCATGTCCCGCAACCGAATCCAAGGCTCATCCTGCCAATGCAGCATGCAGAGGGACATTTTCGGCCAATCCAGCACACTCAATGTCGGCCGCTCCACTGTCTGCAACGGCCGTGCATCACGCAATGCCGGCACCACCTGATGTGTCAGCCACTCACGCAACAACCGATACTCCGGGCAATAGTGATAAACCAACAAGGCGTACACGCCTGACTCGCTCAGCATTAGACATTCCTCCGCTGCGCCGTGAGCGTGTACCAGCATCATCTACCGTTGGTCCGCATCGAGCTTGCGCGACATGCGCTCGTCGAGGTACTTGCCCATCAAGCGCCCCAAATCATGGGCGCAGAACCAAACCTGGTTTTCCATCAGAAGGGCATGAAGATGGATGTTATGACGAATGAAAAGGATGGGTATGAGTGGTTCAGACATGACGGGCCTCCTTGGATGGAAGCGCTTGAATTGCTGTGCGGGTACGACGGGTTACCTTCATCGTGAAGGTCAGGTTATTAGGCATTTCCTTTACCTCTGGCTGCTTTCTTAGGGCATTCGTTATGGGTGTCGGGAGCTAAGAAACCCACCAGAGACGGGCCGGACATATTCCCCTTTCGGGTCTTGTATTCGCCCACTCCCGACATAACGGGGATTTTCTCGCAGGCGTAGAAAAACCGCAGACGAAAAAAAGCCGCATGACTGTCGGGTGCGGAGGGCCGCTCTGGTTGGGGCGTTTCTTAGGCGCCGAATTGAGAGCCTAGTGTCCTGAGCGTGTAATTCGTTTATCTAAAAGCATATCGATATACTGACCAGACTTCGACCTCACTGAGCAGTAGTGCACATGGCCAAGCCCGCCGCCCCATTCGTTTTAACGCCATCTGACT
>NZ_JBVASJ010000032.1:0-72883 GCF_057813935.1 Pseudomonas sp. F220 | reverse complement strand
AGTCAGATGGCGTTAAAACGAATGGGGCGGCGGGCTTGGCCATGTGCACTACTGCTCAGTGAGGTCGAAGTCTGGTCAGTATATCGATATGTTTTTAGATAAACGAATTACACGCTCAGGACACTAGATGCTTTTTGTTTTGGGAATACCACCGAGTTCAAATCTTTCAAAATGCCTGATGGACGTGACTGCACCGCCTACCCCAACTGCACCGAATAAGGATATCAAAGGATGAGTTCGTACAAGCCCATGGAAGATTGGGAAAAACCGGCCTTTAACGGCAAGATGTTAGCCTGTCCATTAAAAGGTCACTGGGTCAGTTTTCAGTTGGTGGACGAGTTTGGTGATGGCAAACCTTATGCCGACCTAACTTACATACTTCAGGACAGTGCAGAGCAGCAGTACGTGGGCGTGTTGGATTCTGAAGGGTTTGCCAAGGTCGATGACTGCTATCGAGGGCCAGTTGTATTAACGCTCGACGACAAGTACCAAGGAGGTGTTGATACTTGGTATGAAAAAATCGCCGATAGAAAATCATATCCACTCCCAATTACCGAACTCCAGGTCCGCGCCGAGCAGACCCGTTATTTCCACAAAGACGGTGTCCGTGTCGAACACAACCCGGCGCAAAAAGGGGCGAGGGAATTCATCCAGGTGGAGGTGCGGGACCTGGTCAAACATGGGGCACATCTACCCCCTGTCGTTGACCGTAAATATCCGCCAAATGAGATCGTGGTAAAAGCGGTCAGTGACCTTGGATTTGGCCCAGAACCGTTGGAACTGTTTGGTGTAGGGCTGCTTCCGAACCGGCACACGGTGCTGGAGGTGCGTCCAATGCGTGCTTTCAGGCCCTTGTTATCGACCGATAATGCCTTCAGTGCATTAAACCTGTACCAACTCGCGATCATGTCGAACTTGAGCTATTCCAACTTCGGCCAGAATCCCGCCAAAGAACCTGTGGACTCTGTGAGCTTTCCGCTGAATCCCAGCGTCGGTAACTTTTTTGGGGAAGCGCTTTCGAACTATCGAGAAAATTGGAAGGTAGACCGTTCGCAGTCGTCGGTTCACCGATTCTTTCCACTGTACGAAGAAGTTCCTTACTCCAAGCGCTTCGATATTTTACCGTTCGATCCAACGGTGTATGAGCAAAACAAGCCGGGCGAAACTCAGGAACATCCTGCCAATCTGCATTTTTTTGATGACACCAGTCCCTTTTGGCTGAGTGGCAAGAGCACGCAGGCCTTCATCACGCATCATGATGAGGTCGTGCTGATCGCTATCCGTGGAACACTGGAATTGTCAGATTGGTGGCGTGACGCGGATGCGGCACAAGTGCCTTTCAAAGAAGGTGAAGGCAAGGTCCATCATGGATTTTACGATGCCAATCAGGCATTGAAGGATTTTATTCAATATTATTTTGACCAATTTTACATCGGCCAAAAAATCATCATCTGCGGGCATAGTTTGGGTGGGGCTATCGCGTTACTGCTGGCAGAAGCATTGCGACGTGATGAAACCCAGAAATACGACGTCCTCCTCTACACCTACGGAGCACCACGGGCAGGTGATGCCACGTTCGTCGCCACTGCCAAGCCGCTGATGCATCACCGGATGGTGAACAACAACGACATGATTCCCGGTGTCCCCGCGCCCTGGATGAACGCACGACGAACCATCTGGATTCCTGGGCTTGCGGCCCTTTTTATTACCAACCCTGTTTTAGGCATCTTGATCTTCGTCGCAGGTCTGGTTCGTGTCGGTGGCGCGCCCTATCAGCACCATGGCGAGCTGCATCACTTCATGCCCGTAGATTTTACCGGGAAGGAAAAGTCGGCGATTCTCTGGAATCCGGGTTGTGCCTCCATAGAAGAGGCCGCTTGCACTCGGGCTCTCGCCAAAGATGGCGACCTGCCATTCCGTGGTGGTTTTATCGATCAAGCCATGAATTTAGGTGACCACAGTCTACCGGGGTCCTATATCCCATTCTCCTGGGCGACCTTACGACGTTGGCAGCAAACTCAGGAAACGAACGGGACGGTAGTCACTGGGCGGGAATACGATCTGGTGGCGGAGGCATTGGAGACGATGCGTGGCAAGGTGCAGGTTCAAGGTAAGCAAACCAGGAACACTCTGCGCTATGCCAACAATGACCCCGAGTACCTACGAACGGTGACTGAGTTGAACAAAGAGTCGCAAAATCTTTTCGATTCGGTGGAGCGGCTTAAAAGGGAAAAAGCACGTCGTCTGACACTTGTCGATGTCTACGGCAGCGCAGCGCAATCTCCCAACTTGGAAGCCGCTCTGCATCGCTGGAAGGGCCAGCGGGAGAACATGCTGCAGGTGCAGATTGCAATGATTCCTCAGCAGGACGATGGCGATTTGATGTTTGCCTCTCGCATCGGTGCGCCTCATACGTTGGACATCGATTCTATTGTTTAGTGGGCGTGTCTACTGGCTTGTGCCTGGAATACGCACAAGCCAGTAGCGTCTTTGATATGGCTAGCGATTTGGATCGTTATCTGGAAAACGTCCCACGCGCCAATCCCCGGGCACGAGGATTGGCCCGATACGATGTGTGTCTCCCGGTGAGCCCACGTCCCGAGACTGCCCGGTTAACCCACTAGATTCCCCATGAAAAATTCAAGCTCAATGTCCGATACTCGTGCTCCACCCGACTACCACAAATGCCTACCCGTCGAGCTCCACAACCAAGCGGATGCCTTTATCCACTATCTGCACGAGCTACCCAATAAAACACCGGTCGAGTGCCCAGTGTGCGGTCATCCACGCTTTAGTGTGTACCCCTGAGCATCTACAGCAGGCGCTCAAGGAGGCTTACGAACAACTATCGAAACTCACGTGTGCGCGACAGGTACAGGAGACAACAACCACTGGTCAAGTCGAATGCAATTGGGTGTGCAAGTCCAAGCAATTACGCAGAGTGGGGTCAATTGCTCTCAATGATGGGCTCTCCATTATAGGAAAAAAGTGATGTGGGATGTATTAAGAGAGGAAACAGAAAGCGCGTTCGCGGCTGTAGAGGATCGTGTTTCGACGACGCGATGGGCAATGGAGCTCAAAGCGTTTCTAGGCGACCATTGGCCAACCCGGTCATTGTTTAGAATGCACCTGTTCAAGCATTCCAGCTATCGGTTGCAACACGTCGACGATATCGTTGCAGAAGCTGAGGCGGCTCATCTGACGACTTCATGACCAAGGCCTGCGGCCGGTAGCCTTGACTGCCCCCGATACAACGATGAATCACTGCTTTGCGGTGTTTCCCGGTTCGCGGGGCCATTAGGGTGAGGTTAAAGATCGATTTCGCATGCTCAACGGTCAAACCAAATAACATTTATTTAACATTTTTTTGACGTTTTTTTCTCATTACCCGCTCTAAATTTGCGCCCATAATTAACATGAGAATGATTCGTATTGTTTGTGCGATTTGCGCGCATCGTCACCGACATTCCATGCCAGACTTGCCACCATAACTCTTCAAATAATCGCAGGAGCTGCTAGCACAATGACTTCTCGTATCCCTTCTTTCCTCAAAAAGGCACTGCTGGCGACCGCTCTCTTGAGCGCTGGCCATGTGTACGCAGCTCCAAGTGCCGACGGCATCGTGGTCTACAACGCTCAACACGAAAGCCTGACCAAATCCTGGGTAGAGGGTTTCACCCGTGAAACGGGGATCAAGGTCACCGTGCGAAACGGCGATGATACTGAGATGGGCAACCAGCTCGTGCAGGAAGGTGCCGCCTCCCCTGCCGATGTGTTCCTGACCGAAAACTCGCCGGCCATGGTACTGGTGGACAGCGCCGGCCTGTTCGCGCCAGTTGCGCCAACCACCCTTGAACAAGTGGGCTCGGCGTATCGCCCGGCCCATGGCAAGTGGGTTGGCATCGCGGCTCGCTCCACTGTATTTGTGTACAACAAAAGCAAGCTCGCCGAAGCCGATCTGCCGAAGTCCTTGCTCGACCTGGCCTCCCCGAGCTGGAAAGGCCGCTGGGCCGTGTCGCCAGCAGGTGCCGACTTCCAGGCTATTGTCGCCGCTGTACTGGAACTTAAAGGTGAAGCCGCTACCCTGGATTGGCTGAAGGCGATGAAAGCCAACGCCACCGTTTATCGCGGTAACAGCGCAGTGCTGAAGGCCGTCAATGCCGGCCAGATCGACAGCGGCGTGATCTACCACTATTACAGCTTCGTCGATCAATCCAAGACCGGCGAGAACAGCAAGAATACTTCCCTGCACTACTTCAAACATAAAGATCCGGGTGCCTTCGTCAGCATCTCCGGTGGCGGCGTTCTGGCGTCCAGCAAACACAAGGAGGAAGCCCAGGCTTTCCTGAAGTGGATTACTGGCAAAGACGGTCAGGGCATCTTGAAAACTGGCAACTCATTCGAATACGCTGTGGGCCAGAATGCGCAATCCAACCCGAAACTGGTGCCGCTGCAACAACTTGACGCCCCGGTAGTCGATGCCTCCAAACTCAATAGCAAAAAGGCTGTCGAGCTGATGACTCAGGCCGGGCTGCTGTAATTTGATGTCAGAGCCAGTCATCGTCTCAGAACCTGCTGGAGTCGCCGACCTGGCGACTCCAGCGCCCCTGCACCTTCGACGCCGCCGCTCCCGGAGCGGCGGCGCGTGGGTGGTCGGATTATCCATTCTGGTCTCGTTGCTGGCGTTAATACCGCTGACCTTCGTGATCGGCGTTTCCTTTCAGATCGGTTGGGCGAGCATCGTGGAGCTGGTGTTCCGGCCCCGGGTCGCTGAACTGCTGATCAACACCGTTTTGCTGGTGGTGATTACGATTCCTTTGTGCGTCGTACTGGGTGTAGCCCTGGCCTGGTTGACCGAGCGCACCGACCTGCCCGGTCGACGCCTATGGTCAGTGTTGGCGACCGCGCCCATTGCGGTGCCGGCGTTTGTACACAGTTATGCATGGGTCAGTCTTGTCCCACCGATTCATGGGTTGTTCGCCGGGGTATTAGTCTCGGTTATCGCCTATTTCCCCTTTCTCTACCTGCCGGTTGCGGCGACGCTACGACGCCTTGATCCGGCCATCGAGGATGTGGCTGAGTCATTGGGGCTCAAGCCCTGGGCGGTATTCTTCCGGGTCGTGCTGCCCCAGTTGCGTCTGGCTATCTGCGGTGGCTCCTTGTTGGTCGGACTGCATCTTTTGGCCGAATACGGTCTGTACGCAATGATCCGCTTCGACACCTTCACCACGGCGATCTTTGACCAGTTCAAGTCCACGTTCAATGGCCCTGCGGCCAACATGCTGGCCGGTGTGCTCGCGCTCTGTTGCCTGGCCATGTTGACCGCTGAATCGGCAACGCGCGGCAAGGCCCGTTATGCACGAGTGGGATCCGGGAGTGCGCGCCTGCAGCGGATCATGCGGCTCGATCGCACGGAAAAAGCCATGGCATTGCTGCTGCCGATAGTGACCAGTGTGCTGGCACTCGGCGTGCCGTTGATCACCTTGAGCCAGTGGCTGGTGGCCGGCGGCGCAGAGGTCTGGCACATGAGCGAGATCTTGCCAGCCTTGGAACAGACCCTGATTCTGGCGGGCGCGGGCGCAATCATTGCCACCTGTGCGGCGATACCCGTCGCCTGGCTCTCGATCCGTTCGCCGGGACGATTGCACCGTGTGTTGGAAAGCTGCAACTACATCACCAGTTCATTGCCAGGCATTGTCGTGGCGTTGGCACTGGTGACGGTCACGATCAATTTTGCCCGGCCGATTTACCAGACAACGATCACCGTGCTATTGGCTTATCTGCTGATGTTCTTGCCCAGAGCATTGGTCAGTTTGCGCGCGGGCATTGCCCAGGCCCCGGTGGAACTGGAAAACATGGCCCGTAGTCTTGGCCGTTCGCCCAGCCAGGCACTCTGGCTCATTACCATGCGGCTGGCGGCACCGGGTGCAGCCGCCGGCGCGGCGCTGGTGTTTCTGGCGATCACCAATGAGCTGACCGCCACCTTGCTGCTCGCCCCCAACGGCACTCGCACGCTGGCCACCGGTTTCTGGGCGATGACCAGTGAGATTGACTATGCCGCAGCCGCTCCTTACGCATTGATCATGATCCTTCTTTCGCTTCCGTTGACCGGGCTTCTTTACTATCAATCCAAACGCACGGCGGGCCGATGAACGCTCTTGAATTGACCTCGATCTACAAATCCTTTGGTTCACAGTCGGCCTTGGAGAACATCAACCTGTCGGTTCCGACAGGTAGTCGTACTGCCATTGTCGGCCCTTCCGGCTCGGGTAAAACCACCTTGCTGCGGATGATCGCCGGGTTCGAGTTCCCCGATTCAGGCAGCATCTCGCTCAATGGCCAAATGCTGGTCGACAGCGCGACCGAGGTGCCGGCCCACCAACGACTGATTGGCTATGTTCCGCAGGACGGAGCACTTTTTCCGCACATGACGGTTGCCGCCAATATCGGTTTTGGGATTCCGGGCAACATGGCCTCGAAACAACAACGGATCGAGGAATTGATGGACATGGTTGCGCTGGACGCGCGCATGAGTCAGCGCTGGCCTCATGAGTTGTCGGGTGGTCAGCAACAACGGGTAGCCCTGGCTCGCGCCTTGGCCCAACGGCCTCGACTGATGCTTCTGGACGAACCCTTTTCTGCACTGGACACCGGTCTGCGTGCTTCCATGCGCAAAGCCGTGGCGCGGCTCCTGGCTGATGCCGGTGTCACGACCATATTGGTGACGCACGACCAGTCCGAGGCGTTGTCCTTTGCTGATCAGTTGGCCGTCATGCGCCAAGGCAGACTGGTGCAGGCAGGAAAACCCCTGGACCTTTATCTGCATCCCCGTGACGAGGAAACTGCACTGTTCCTCGGCGATGCGGTGGTGATGCCCGCGTTGATCGAAGAGGGTTGGGCGACCTGTGACCTGGGACGTGTCAACGTCAGCGAGAGCTCGCCAAACGGAGCGGCGCAGATCATGTTGCGGCCCGAACAGCTCCAGATATCTAGCCAGGTCTGTGGCAAAGAGCAATTGAACGGGTGTCTTGGGGTTGTTACAGAGCACGACTTTGGCGGCAACACCTGCACATTGACGGTGGAACTGCAGGTGCCATCTGCATCCGCCGATGGGCAGCCATCGGGCCGGACATTAATGGTGCACAGTTCTGGTGTCCATGCCCCGACGATAGGGACCACGGTTCACATCTACACCGAAGGACATGCTCACGTCATGCCCCCCACTACCAGCACTGCGCCCCTTGGTTGACCGTACGACCGCTGAGAGTGAGGCTGAAAAGGTGTGAGCGTTTTTTTGCTTTTTTATAAACGCTTATCCCTGATTCTGATGACGGCCGTTGTAGAACAGCTGACGTGTCTGGCTGTTGCGCGAATACCCAGGCCTGCGGCAATCAGTTCTGTCACGCGCCTCCGCCAAATCTACTCGATAGGCGATTGGAACTCTCGGATCATCAACAGCTGCCTGGGCGACAGCCAAGTATAAATTCTGATTGCCTGCGTCATCGCTCGAAGCGAACAAACTGCAACTTTCTGGACCCGTCCTGTTTGCTGGATGCCCCGTATCCATGCACCTTTGAGCGACCTGCTAGTCGCTCAAAGGTGCATGGATTATGGGGCTTACTTCAGGTTGCCGCTGAGAAACTGCCGCAGCCGATCGCTCTGGGGGTTGCCCAGTACATCTTCGGGTGCACCCTGTTCTTCGACCCGTCCCTGATGCAGAAACAGCACCTGGTTTGACACTTTGCGCGCAAAGCTCATTTCGTGGGTGACCATGATCATCGTCCGGCCTTCCTCGGCCAGCCCTTGAATAACCTTGAGCACTTCGCCCACCAGCTCCGGGTCCAGGGCCGAGGTCGGCTCGTCGAACAGCATGATCTCCGGTTCCATGGTCAGGGCCCGGGCAATGGCGACGCGCTGTTGCTGACCGCCGGAGAGAAACGCCGGGTATTGATCAGCGACGCGGGATGGCAGGCCGACTTTGTCCAGGTAACGACGGGCACGGTCTTCGGCGTCTTTTTTGCTGACACCCAGCACCCGACGCGGGGCCATGGTGATGTTTTCCAGCACCGTCATGTGGCTCCACAGGTTGAAATGCTGGAACACCATGGCCAGGCGAGTTCGCAGGCGCTGCAGTTCAGCGTCGTCGGCCACGTGCATGCCATGGCGGTCGTGCGTCATGCGAATCGGCTGGTTGTCCAGGGTCATGGCGCCGTCGTTGGGCGTTTCCAGGAAGTTGATGCAACGCAGGAAGGTGCTCTTGCCCGAACCACTGGCGCCGATCAGGCTGATCACATCGCCGGTCTTGGCCTTGAGCGAAACACCCTTGAGGACTTCGTGGTTGCCATAGCTTTTGTGCAGGTTTTCAACAGTCAGTTTGTACATGTGCGCAAACATCCTCTAAGGAATTAGTAAGCCGGGCCCAGGAAAGACAGCCAGCGGCGTTCGGCCAGGCGGAACAAACCGACCAGAGAGAAAGTGACGGCCAGGTAAATCGCTGCGGCAATGCCGAACGACTGGAAGGTCATGAAGGTGGCCGAGTTGGCATCGCGCGCGACCTTGAGGATATCCGGCACAGTGGCGGTGAACGCCACGGTGGTCGAGTGCAGCATCAGGATCACTTCGTTGCTGTAGTACGGCAACGAACGGCGCAGGGCCGAGGGCATGATCACATAGGCATACAGCTTCCAGCCGGTCAGGCCATAGGCTTTTGCCGCCTCGACTTCACCGTGGTTCATGCTGCGGATCGCCCCGGCGAAAATTTCCGTGGTGTAGGCGCAGGTGTTCAGGGCAAAGGCCAGGATGGTGCAGTTCAAAGCGTCGCGAAAGAATGCATCGAGCAGCGGCTGGGCGCGCACCGCAGCGATGCTGTAGATGCCGGTGTAGCAAATCAGCAACTGGATATACAGCGGCGTGCCGCGGAACAGGTAGGTGTAGAACTGCACTGGCCAGCGCACCCAGACATTGCTTGAAACCCGGGCAATCGACAGCGGGATCGACATCACAAAGCCGAAGAAAATCGAGGCGCTGAGCAGCCAGAGGGTCATGGCCAGCCCGGTGATGTGACTGCCGTCCTGGTAAAGGAAGGGTCGCCAGTATTCCTGCAGAAGTTCGATCATCGTACGGCCTCCCGGGTGCCTGCGGCGTATAAGATTTCCAGCCGGCGCAAGACGACGTTCGAAACGGTGGTAATCACCAGGTAGATCAACGCGGCAAGCACCAGAAAGAAGAACAATTGATAAGAGCTTTTGCCGGCATCCTGGGCCACCTTGACCAGGTCGGCCAGACCGATGATCGAGACCAGCGCGGTGGCCTTGAGGATCACCATCCAGTTATTGCCGATGCCCGGCAGGGCGAAGCGCATCATTTGCGGGAAGATCACGAAGCGAAAACGCTGGGCGCGTGTCAGACCGTAAGCGGTAGCGGCTTCCATCTGCCCGCGTGGTACCGCGAGGATCGCGCCGCGAAAGGTCTCGGTGAAATACGCCCCGTAAATGAAGCCCAGGGTGATGACCCCGGCACTGAACGGGTTGATCTCGATATAGTCCCAGCCCAGCGCTTCGGTGAGGCTGGTCAGCCAGGTTTGCAGGCTGTAGAAAATCAGCAGCATCAGCACCAGGTCCGGCACCCCACGGATCAGCGTGGTGTAGGCCTGCGCAGGGACGCGCAGCAGGGACGATTTTGAAAGCTTGGCGCTGGCGCCGATCAGGCCCAGGCCGACGCTCACCAGCAGCGACAGAAAGGATAGCTTGACAGTCATCCAGGAGCCTTCGAGCAACAGCGGGCCAAAGCCCTTAAGGCTGAAGCCAGACAATCCCAGAATCCGCATTAGGTTTTCGAACATTGGGTAACCCTTTGGCAATCAAGAAAGCGCCCATCCGGGGATGGGCGCAGGATCGTTACTTGCCGCTGTAGAGGTTCATGTCACCGAAGTGCTTCTGCTGGACCGCCGTGTAGGTGCCATTGTCGTGCAGCGCCTTAATGCCTTTGTCCAGAAGGGCCTTGAGCTCAGCGTTGCCTTTGGTGATACCCACCGCCGTTTTGGCTGGCAGCAGCTCGCTGTCGATCGGCCAGCTGACCTGGAAATCAGCACCTTGTGGCGACTTCAGGAAGCCCAGCTTGGCTTGCAGCATGTCCTGGATCGAGGCATCGAGGCGGCCGGAAACCAGGTCGGCGTAAACCTGGTCCTGGTTAGCATAGGCTTGGGTTTCTACCCCGGCCTTGTCCAGTACGGCTTTGGCGTAGGCTTCCTGGATAGTGCCTTGCTCGTAGCCGACTTTTTTGCCTTTGAGCGATGCCGGATCGGTGTCTATGTCAGCGCCTTTCTTGAAGACCAGTGCAGTGGGGCCTGAGAACAGTTCACTGGAGAAGTCGATGACTTTCTGACGGGCCGGGGTGGCGGTCATGGAGGAGATCACGCCGTCGAACTTGTTGGCCTTGAGGCCGGGAATCATGCCGTCGAAATCACTTTCGACCCACTTGCACTTGACCTTCAGCTCAGCGCAGATCGCGTTGCCCAGGTCGATGTCGAAGCCCACCAGGCTGCCATCGGCGGCCTTGGACTCGAACGGCGCGTAAGACGGATCGACGCCAAAACGCAATTCCTTGTACTCCTTGGCCAGCGCTACGCCTGTAGCCATGCAGAGAGTCAACGCGGAAAGGGTCAGAAATGTTTTTTTCATTGTTTTATTCCTAAGGACCAACATGAGCGCTTGTGACACATGCGTACTGTTCTGGAGCTCGTATGACACTGTGGAAGAAGTAACACCCGACAGGTCGCGCTCCTGGTGAACGAGGAGGCAGAGCTCGCAGGGAGAGGAGTTTAGAAGCAAGCGAGTGCGACGATAAGACGCAAAGTGCATTGATTTGACGAACCATTGGTCATTATGACGAGCAATAGTGACTATGTGATGCTTTGACGCTAATTCATTAACCATGAAGAGCTGCTGCGACCGGAACAAATCACCCGGTTTAAATGCCTCGGCAAGCCGGTTGAGTACTTTTTAAGGTTTGGCCGACAAGCAGGGCGTTACCTGCCTCTCAGCAAGTTTTTAACCTGAATGAAACCGCCGCTGCCGCAGTCTGCGCTGGAGCCCCGCAGGGCCTCGCGACGATCTCAACGGCGAGCGCAGCCTTCGTCCCGATCAGACAAAGCCTGGTTGCTTGATCGTCAGACGACGTGCCAGCAATCCGGCAAAGGCCAATACCGGTAATATCGCCGTCGCAAAGGCTAGCCATAGCAGTGGAGAGAACCCTTGCCCGACAAGTGCGCCGGCCAGCGCGGGGCCGGTCATGGAACTCAAGGCGAAAGCGGCGGGAATCAGCATGATCGAGCGTCCGCTGGGGTCCAGGCGGGCAATTGCCGCTGTTTGAAAGATGCAGCCCCAAGTGAAGCCGACTTCCCAGATCCAGGCACCCAGGGCGTACATCAAGAACCCCTCGGCGCAGCCCAGCAGGATCAGCCCCAGGCTGATCACTGCCAACACCAGCAGATGCGGCAGACGCGCCCCCAGACGATCACCGATGGCGGCCAGCGTTAACGCTGCAACACCACCCAGCAGCTTCAATACGGCAAAGACGATGCCCAGCTCGGTGGGTTGCAACGCCAGGCCATGGCCCAGACGTTCCAGAAACGCCCACAGACCGATCTGCCCGGCACCGAACAGAAAGAAAAAAGCCAGCGCGGAATAAGCCGGTAACGGAAAACTGAAACGGGCGCAAAGGGAACGCCGGTCAATTGCGTCGACCGTACTGGCGAAATCAGTGCGCCGTGGTAATGCCAGTGCGCTCAGACTCAAAAACAGAATGATGGCAGCCAGCAAGAGTGCCGCTCCCGCATAGTGAAACCGTACAACGACCAGCGACGGCAAGGCGAACAGCACCGCTGCAACCAGGCCAAGCTCGATGCCCTGTCGCATGCCCAAAGCTCGCTCTTTATCCGCCATTTCGCTCATGATGCGCAGCCCAAGGCAGGTCATCAGCGCGGCAAAAAAACCGATCAACGCCCACAGCGGCAATTGTGCCCCTGCGGGCAGGCGAGAAGACGCCAGCAACGCCAGCGCCGCGCCAACCGCGCAGCCAACGGTCAGATAGCGCCAGTTCAAACGATCGATGAACGCCACCGCAACCAGTGTGCCGCACAGGTACCCGGTAAAACAGGTGGAACCGAGCAGGCCGATTTCCCCAGCATCGAAGCCGAAACTGTCAGCCAGTGCGCCGAGCAGGATGGGTAATGTGTTGAAGGGCAGACCGCCAATGGTCGAAGCCAGGCTGGCTGCCAACATGATGGTCAACGTTTTGCGGCGACTGATGGTCATTACCCTCTCCTGTCCGTGGTTCTATCAGCGCTGGTCGACCGTGATGATTTCACGGCGCTCGGCCATGCTCGCTGGAACGCTCGCTTCATCGGTGAAGAACTGTTGATACCACTCGCGCAGAGCCGTTGTTGCCTTCCCGACTCATCTTCACCAAGCAACCTTGCGCGCTCATCCTCTACATGGGCTAGGCGCTTATCGCCAGTCAGGAACGATGCCGTGCTCAAGCGCGAACGGTTGGCAGGCGATAGTTCGACGCTGATGGTCGATGGCCTGCCCGGACGTCGCCAGCCAGAGCATCACGGCAGCGGGCACCTCAGGGGGCGCGGAGCCGGCACGTAGAGCGATCACACCATGATCGCCGATGGTGGCCTTGAGCGCGTCGGTGGTGACCACTCCCGGATTGACTGTGTAGGCACGAATCCCCGCATCCCCCAGCTCGACCGCCAGAATCCCCGAGAGGCGTGACACCGCCGCTTTGCCCGCACCGTAGGCGTAGCCCCAGCCGCCCTTGCCCGCGGCCACGGGCGGGTCGGTTTCGCCAGCCCCCGAGGTCACATTGATGACGACTCCACCGCCCTGCTCGACCATCCCTGTCACCACCGCCCGGGTCAGTAGAAAAGGCGTCATCGCATAGCCCTGAAATACCCGTTCCAGGGTTTCAGGCTGCAGTTGCATAAACGGCAGGTTAAGGTCGCTGCCTTGGTAGATAGCGTTGTTGACCAACACATCGACACGGCCAAATTCCGCGAAAACAGCTGCGCTTGCGCCCAGCACCGACGCGCTGTCGAGCAAATCCATGCGTACTACCAATGCCTTGCGGCCAAGGGCACGAATCGCCGCAGCAGTGCCATTGAGGCTGCCGGACAATGGCGAGCCATCGGCATTGCGCAAGGCATGGTTATGGCTCTCGCCTTCATCCAGGGTCCGAGCACTGATCGCCACATCGAAACCGGCACGGGCGAACGCCAGTGCCGTTTCACGGCCAATGCCACGACTGGCGCCAGTGATGAATGCCACCTTGTTCATGATCTTTCCTTATTCTTCGATTCCGGGTGATTCAAAACTTTTGCGGGCGGATCATTGCATCCATGCCGCCATCAATGAACATCACGCTGCCATGGATAAAGCCGGCGTCAGGCGACTGCAGAAACGCCACCAGTTTGGCGATTTCTTCGGGGCCGCCCGATCGGCCCAATGGCGCGACGAACTCACGAACCGCCTTGCCGAAGCGCGCATCGTCCAGCGATGCCTGATGCAACGGCGTCTGCACCGCACCGGGAGCCACTACGTTCAGGCGCACACCCAGCTTGGCCCAGCTCACGGCCTTTTGTCGGGCATTGCAGGTGACCGCGTACTTGGAGCAGGCGTAGGCAATGTGTGGCTGGTCGAGGGTATTGGCCAGTTCCAGCGCCAGGTCCTCGTCGCCTGCAAGCATGGCCGCGACCATGGGCTGCTGCTCGGCGCCAGGCTGAGTCGATGCGACCGAACCAATCACCAGCGCTGCGGGGTTCTCACCCTTCGCCAGGGCGTCGAGCAAACCGTCGAGCAACTCACTCACCCCGAAGTAATTGACCGCCAGAACGACGCTACTCGACGGCGCGGTCACTCCCACTCCCGCACAGCAGACCAGCCCGTCAAGAACTCCGCCACTGTGTTCAAGCACCGCGGCGATAGCGGCCTGACGACCGGCGAAAGAGGACAGGTCGGCAATCACCTCGGCGTTGGCCCGATCTATCCCGATGATGCGGTGTCCGGCGGCACGCAACGCTGCGCAAACGGCTGCGCCGATTCCGGACGCAGAACCGCTGACGGCTGTAACTGGCATAGGGTTTCTCCTTGAGGGTTCAGGCTCAGTATCGGCAGGCGACATGGACAAAGACAACGTCCGCTTGGACTACCTGAGCGTGGGTGCGGACTAAAGAACAACGCAAAACCTTTAGGAGACAGGCTTGGCAATGATGGCGGTCTATCCACCGGCAGCTATGTTGAATGTGAAATAGCCATCGCGAGCAAGCTCGGCTCCCACAGGGGCTTTGTGCCGATCACAAAGCCTGTAGGCGGTCCCGGTCAATGTGGGAGCGGGCTTGCTCGCGATGGCGGTCTATCCGTCGGCAGCTATGTTGAATGTGAAATAGCCTTCGCGAGCAAGCCCGCTCCCACAGGTTTTTTTGTGCCGACCACAAAGTCTGTAGGCGGTCCCCGTCAATGTGGGAGCGGGCTTCAGGCGCTACGAAGCGCCGGGCGGGCTAATTTTGGTGCAGGGACAACCACCCTCTCAGGGACGAGCCGTGAGGGTTTTGGCTTTCCCAGAGCGACCACGCTGTTGAGAATAATCCGCACCAGTTCCGCCGGTTTGCCCTTGCCGTCAGCCCAGTGCAGTGTAGAAATCGCTTCCACCACCAAGCCCGGGCTGACTTGTCCGCAGGGCCGCGTCACCAACATCGCTTCGGCTGTCGTACCGCCATCATTGGCCTGAGCATCGGTGCCTGGGTGGTCGACAACTATGGTTGGCGCACTGCATTCATTGCCATCGGGATACCCGGCCAGCATTCTGGTGTGCTCACACGACCTGTCGCTGCAACATGCGGGGATGCTGGCCGGCGTCATTTGCGGTACCGCCGTCGCCTTGCAAACCATTATCACCACTTTGCTTGGGGTCGGAATCGGCCCCTTGCTCACAGGCCTGTTGAGCGATGTCCTGCACCCAATGTTCGGCATCGAGTCACTGCGCTACGCACTCTTGCTGGTCAGTTTGCCGGTGGTCGGTGCGGTGTATCTGCTGTTTCGTTCCTCAAGGCACGCAGCAGCCACCTCTTACGGCCAGGTACCCGAGGCGGCTATCGGCCCGACAACCCAGCACCTGTCGTGAGCACCTACCTGAACGTCCTGAGGAAGCGCCGCTCACGGCGTCTCAAGAATCTTGATCCGGGACAGTCGGACGCATCTGCGGATCCAGGGGCCATTCGGCCAGCGGCCGATAGCGGCCTTTATGCGACTCGAATAGGGTGAAGTGCCTGGCACTCAGGTGAAAGTCTGGTGGTGCATTAGATTCAGGGATCGGTGCTCGATAGTCGCGCATCAAGGTCAAGTGAGGGCGAAATTCCCGGGGAGCTTCCACAATCCCAAGAGGTAACAACGCCTGTTGCAAGGCATAGACCAGCTGGCGCAACCCCAGTGGCTCCTGCGCGGGAGCCAGTAACAAAATACCGGCTCGGCGCCATACATCCAGGCGGTCGAGAGGTACAGTCAACTGCTCGCCTGGCGCTCGCACACCTGCGGCGGCAGCGCAGATGGCCGGAATGTGCGTCACGGCTACCGATCCCAGAAACATCAGCGTCAAATGAAAATTTTCCACCGGGACCGGGCGTCCGCTATTGAGCCCGAGAGCGCTCCGCCATTGGGCTATGACCCGACGTTGTGCATAGGCACAGGGCAAAGCGAAAAATAAACGCTTGAGCGGTTCGCCCTGCTCACGAGATTCATAACTCATTCCTTGTACCTCCAGGGTGGGCTGAGCGCAGCAGTACCCATGAGATCATCCCGCAGTGATCGGCCTTTGCGCTTCATCTCAGGCGATGCGGAGGCCTCAGGGGTAGATTCATCATCTTTGCTGTAATGACAGCGTAGTAGCGCTGAGAAACTCATCTTGTCCGCCGTCGGTATGCATTGGCGATATCTCTATGCTGCTCGCGGTTACGGCTCACCATCAATCACTTCAATTGCAAGCCTCAGTTGGGCTGGGTGCCTGTGTGCGACAGGCATCCCAGGCCCGTCAGGGTTGCTTCGACCGCTTGGTCCAGCAGTGTGTGCGGCTCGCTCCCCAGCACGGCCAGGAGACGCGTGTTGTCCATGCGTATGGGCTGTCGCCACAGGTAGCGCATCTCCAGTAGTTCGCGCAGTGTGGGCACGAAGGGCGAGGCCAGGCGCGCCAGCCACCAGGGGAAGGCTCGCAGGGTCGGCTGCCCGCCATCTCGCTCGACGACGCGGCGGATGGCTGCAGCCATCTGGGTGCCATCGGCGTCCCAATGTCCGGCCATGTGAAAGGTTGCAAAGGGAGCGAGCGTTTCCCGGCGAGTCAGCAGTTCGACAATCGTCTGTGCCACATCTGGCAGGTAGGACCACTGGTGACCAATGCCTCGATCACCCGGCAGATTGATGATCTTCACAGTCTGCCCAGGCTTGATCAGCCCCTGCGAAAACCAGTTGTTGCCGGCCCGGGGGCCGAAGAAGTCTCCCGCCCGGACCACAATCACCCGGGCGCCCTGCCCCGTGGCCACGCGCAGCCGCTGTTCGAGTTCGACGCGGATGCTGCCCTTGCGGGTCGATGGACGCTGCGGTGCGTCCTCGTGCAGCAGCGCGAAGGCATCCGGGCCGTAGTTATAGACTGTACCTGGTAGCACGATGGTGGCGCCTTCGACCATGGCTGCCGCGATGGTGTTGTCGATCATCGGCAATACCCACTCGGCCCAACGGCGGTAGCCGGGTGGGTTGACCGCATGCACGATGACGCTGCAGCCGCGCGCGGCTTGCACCACGTCGTCGCGGTGCATTGCATCGCCACGCAGCCAGGTGATGCCCTCTCGCTGTTCGGCGGCGTGTGCAAGCCCGCGCTGGAGCGCCTGAACCTGCCAGCCCCTGTCGCGCAACTGGCGCGCCACTTCGCCGCCGACACCCCCCGTTGCGCCCAGCACCAGAGCCTTATTGCTCAGAGGGCTGCTCGTCGTTGCCATGTCTGTTCTCCAAATAGGTTTCGGTGAACGGATTCTGGTTCTGTCGAAGAAAGAAAGAAATTGCCCAAGATAAGGCATCAGCTATACATTTATGTATGAATAACACGATTGGCTGGGAGCTCTACCGCACCTTTCTCGCCGTGCTGACGGAGGGCTCGCTCTCGGGTGCAGCGCGTGCCCTTGGCATCACTCAACCAACGGTGGGCCGCCACATTTCTTCGCTTGAAACGTCGTTCAAGCAGACCCTCTTCACTCGCTCACAGACGGGCTTATTGCCAACCGAGGTCGCATTGGCGCTGCGCGGCTATGCCGAGGCCATGCAGAACACCGCAGCAGCACTGGAGCGCGCAGCAGCCGGCCATGGTCAGGGGGTGACCGGAACAGTGCGGGTTTCGGCCAGCGAGGTCATCGGTGTAGAGGTGCTCCCGCCAATGCTGGCACTGCTGCGGCAAGCGCATCCCCAGCTCAAAATCGAGTTGGTGCCTACCAACCGCGTGCAGGACCTGTTGCACAGAGAGGCCGACATTGCGGTTCGTATGACCCCGCCTAAACAAAACTCGCTCATCGCCCGGCGCGTGGGCGAGGTGGAACTGGGCCTCTACGCGCACGCAGACTACTTACAGCAGCACGGCACGCCAACGATGCCAGCGGACCTCGCTCGACATGCGCTGATCGGGTTCGACGTGGAAACACCCTTCCTGCGCGCCGCCAGTAAGCAACTGCCTGGATGGACACGCGAAGCCTTCTCGCTGCGCACCGACAGCCACCTGGCCCAACTCGCCATGATCCGCGCCAGCTGCGGCATCGGCTTTTACCAGTCAGCCCTGGCCAAGCGGGATGCCAAGCTCGTGCGCGTGCTGCCCCAGCACGTCACCTTCAACCTGGAAACCTGGGTCACCATGCATGAAGACTTGCGCGACAGCCCTCGCTGCAAGGCGACTTTCGATGCGCTGGTACGGTGCCTACAGGCTCATACGACCGGTACGGCAGCCGACGCCTGAAGCCCCTGTTGCGCATCTGCCGGGCTAGCCACGGGAATGTTCATTATTGACGTCATGCGCTCGGCGGACCCGGTGCCCGGAGAGTGCCTCCAGACCCGAATTTTCCATAGTTTTTAGAGGGTTCGACTTCACCGGCAGTAGAGAGCGCATTGAGTCCCTAACCACCGGCCAGCCTCTAGTGTCGGGTCATTTCCAAAGCGCTAAGGTGTAATCGATATTGACGCGCGTCTCGTTGTCGTCGCGGAAGGTCGCCTTTGGCGCAAAATCGTTGCGGTACCAGGCGTGACGCAGACGCAATGAAACCCCCTTGAACGTACCCGACTGCACCACATAGGAAAGCTCGACATCCTTTTCGTTCTCGCTGCTGTTATCACCCCCCAGTGCCACCGGCATTTGGATATCACTGCCGCTCATATACCGCAGCATGCCCTTGAGCCCCGGAACGCCAACACCAGCAAAGTCATAGTCGTAACGTGTCTGCCAACTGCGCTCCTTGGGGTTAAGAAAGTCGGAACTGAGCGCGCCTTCACTGACAACCAATGGTTCGGTCCCGGCGAGGTACGGCATGGCGGTATTGCCGTTAAGTTGCATGTAACCGGCGCCCAGGCTGTGCGCACCCAGCGAATACGTGAACATCATGCCCAGGTTACGGTTGTCCACGGTACCTGCGTTTGCGGCACCGCTTTCTCCGGTGACGAAGTACCGGACATCGGTTTTCAGCTTCCCGTCGCCGATGGGCAGGAGGTGTATGAAACCGAAAAAATCCTTGCGATACATATCCTGGAGTTCTGCGTGGTAGTACCTGAGGGTCAGGGCATTCGACCATTGATAGTCGCCGCCCATGAAGGCGAACTGATCCGATTCGGCAGCACCGTTGAAACGGCCGTTAGGGGAGGCAACCGTCATTTTTTGATAGTTGGTCGAATCGCGCAGATTGATCCGGTCCAGCCAGCCGACATTCAAGCTGAGCTTGTCCACGTCCTGGGATTGCAGGTAGAACCCGCGGAACGTTTGCGGCAGCAGTCGCGTCGGGCTGGCGAAAGCAACCGGCAGGAAGGTGCTGATCGTGCCGGCCTGCAATTCGGTTTTCGAGACCTTCATTTTGGCGGTCAAGCCCAGCTTTGAATAATCATCGTTGGGTTCACGAGTGCTCGGGTTGTACGGCAACAAACCAGTGCCGGTACGGTCCGGCGATGAGTCGAGTTTGATGCCCAACAAGCCTTGGGCATTGAGGCCAAAACCGACCAGTCCCTCAGTGAAACCGGATGAGTAGTTGAGAATGAAGCCTTGGGCCCATTCACGAGCAGCAGATTGAGCGGAGATGCCTTTGTAGTCGCGATCAAAGTAGTAGTTGCGCGCCGTCAGACTCGCTTTACTGTCTTCGACGAATCCGGCCGCCCAGGAAGTGGAAGCCAGAACGAGGGACACGGAAATACCAACCGCGTGCAGAGATGATTTGTGCATGGATTGTTCACTTTTTTTTGTTGTAGTTAGCCCTGCCGCGTCAGCGTCAGCGGCATAGGCATAGGCATAGGCATAGGCATAGGCATAGGCAGATAGAGAGAACGGGGCGGCTACTCGGGCAACAGTTTTTTACGTCGCATAGACAGGCAGAACATCGCCACCGCGGCGAGCACAATGCCTGGCGCAGCGGCCAGCATTACCCCGGCGGTCCCAGTGCCCAGGGCAAGCATCTGACCTGCGACCAAGGGACCAGTCATGGCCCCCAGGCGACCCACTGCGACAGCGCTGCCGACGCCGGTAGCGCGCACCTTGGTGTGGTAGAACAACGGCGCGAGGGCGTACAGAACGCCTTGCCCACCGGTGGCGAACAAGCCTGCGACAAAACCTGCCAACAGCATGCTTTCGATCTGGCTGGCCATGCCCAGCGCAGTCAGCGAACCGAGGATGCCCAGATAAATCAGGGCTGCCAGCGCCCAAGCGGGCAAACGGTCCATTAGCACGCCCAATAGCAAGGTGCCAATGGCGGCACCGATTTGCAGGGAGAACATCACCCAGCTGGCCTGACGCCCGGTGAACCCCTGCCCCACCAACAGGCTGGGCAACCAGTTGATCAGGATGTAGACCACCATGAGGGTGAAGAAATAGCTGAGCCAAAGCAGCAAGGTTGCTGTACGTGAACCGTCCCGAAACAAGCCGTGCCAGACGCTCATGCTCGTCTCTCCAGGCTGTGGCCCAGGTTGACTCAGTCGATCGCGAAACTGCGCCGACTCTGGCAGGTATCGGCCCAACAGCGGCACGATCACCAGCGGCACGAGGCCGCCGACGTAAAACACCACCTGCCAGCCACCGGAGAAACCGACGATGCCAATCGTCGCGGCCAATGCCGCGCCCAGCGGTACGCCGCAATACATCATGCTCACGGCCGTGCCCCGCAAGCGCGGGCCCGCGGCCTCGGAGGACAGCGCGATCAGATTTGGCAACGCAGCGCCCAGGCCGATCCCAGTCAGGCAGCGCGCCACAACCAGGCTGTTGAAGTTCCAGGCTATGGCGGTGACCAGGGAAAACACCCCGAACAACGCTACCGAGCCCATCAACACCCGCTTGCGCCCGATGCGATCGGCCAGCCAGCCGCCGACGAAGGCGCCCGGCAGCAGGCCAAGAATACCGGCACTGAACACCCAGCCCATGTGCATCTTGTCCAGACCGAATGCGGCCGCCATACCTTGGGCGGCGATGCCGGCAGCCTGCAGGTCCAGGCCTTCCATCAGCGCCACCAGAAAACACAGACCGATGGTCGAAGCGAGCTGGGTACGGCTTTTTGCAATAATCCCATTCATGGGCAAACACCCCGTTTTATTGTTGTAGTGGGTATGTATAAACCGGCCGCCGACAGGCGGCTGGTTGGTTTTCTCAGCGTTTGAGCAGGTCCAGTGCGACGTCCACGATCATGTCTTCCTGGCCGCCGACCATCCGGCGCTTGCCCAATTCGACAAGGATGTCGAGGGTCTTCAGGCCGTACTTCGTGGCGGCGATTTCGGCGTGGCGCAGAAAGCTCGAATAGACCCCGGCATAGCCCAGCGCGAGGGTTTCGCGATCCACTCGCACCGGGCGGTCCTGCAGCGGACGAACGAGGTCGTCGGCGGCGTCGAGCAAGGTGTAAAGATCGGTGCCGTGGTTCCAGCCCAGGCGTTCGGCGGCGGCGATGAACACCTCCAGCGGCGCGTTGCCAGCACCGGCGCCCATCCCGGCGAGGCTGGCGTCGATGCGGTCGCAACCTTCCTCGACGGCGGTGATCGAGTTGGCCACCCCCAGGCTCAGGTTGTGGTGAGCGTGCATGCCGGTTTCGGTTTCCGGTTTGAGCACTGCCTTGAACGCGCGGAAGCGCTCGCGGATGTCCTGCATGTTCATCGCGCCACCGGAGTCAGCCATGTACACGCAGGTCGCGCCGTAGCTTTCCATCAGCTTGGCCTGCGCCGCCAACTGCTCGGCGGGGATCATGTGGCTCATCATCAGAAAGCCGACGGTGTCCATGCCCAGTTTGCGGGCGTATTCGATGTGCTGTTTCGACACGTCCGCTTCGGTGCAATGGGTGGCGATGCGCACCACCCGGGCACCGGCGTTGTAGGCAGCTTTCAGGTCATGCACGGTGCCAATACCCGGCAACAGCAAGGTGGTGATTTTGGCGTGACTGATCACGTCGGCCGCGGCTTCTATCCACTCCAGATCGGTGTGTGCGGCAAAGCCGTAGTTGAAGCTGGAGCCTTGCAGGCCGTCGCCGTGAGCGACTTCGATGGCGTCGACTTTCGCCTTGTCCAGGGCGCGGGCAATGTCCTGCACGTTCTGGATCGAGTACTGGTGACGGACCGCGTGACTGCCGTCGCGCAGGGTCACGTCGGAGATGTACAGCTTTTTACCGGGATTAAAACTCATGGCGATTCTCCTCAGGCGTTCAGCATCGACTGCGCCATGCGCTCGGCGGTAGCCAGCGCGGCGGAGGTCATGATGTCGAGGTTGCCGGCGTAGGCTGGCAAGTAATGGGCGGCGCCTTCGACTTCAAGGAACACCGAGGTCTTGAGGCCGGAGAATTTGCCCAGGCCAGGGATGTTCAGCGGTGCGTCTTCAGGGATGACGTCGAACTGGACTTTCTGCTTCAGGCGATAGCCCGGCACATAGGCCTGCACGGCGGCGGCCATCTCGACGATGGAGGCCTCGACCTCGGTCTGACTGGCCGCTTCGGACAGCACGAACACGGTATCGCGCATCATCAGTGGCGGTTCGGCCGGGTTCATCACGATGATCGCCTTGCCCTTGGCCGCACCACCGACCACTTCGATGGCCTTGGAGGTGGTTTCGGTGAACTCGTCAATGTTCGCGCGAGTGCCAGGGCCGGCCGACTTGCTGGCAATCGAGGCAATGATCTCGGCGTAATGCACCTTGGCCACGCGCGATACCGCCGCGACCATCGGAATGGTCGCCTGACCACCGCAGGTGACCATGTTGACGTTCAGCTGATCGAGGTTCTGCTCCAGGTTGACCACCGGAATGCAGTACGGGCCGATCGCCGCCGGCGTCAGGTCGATCAGGCGGATTCCCGGTTTGACCGAACGCAGAAAGGCGTCGTTTTTCACATGGGCGCCGGCCGAGGTGGCATCGAACACGAAATCGATGTCCTTGAACACGTCCATCCGGGTCAGCCCCTCGACCCCTTCATGGGTCGTGGCCACACCCATGCGCTGAGCACGGGCCAGGCCATCGGAGGCCGGGTCGATGCCGACCATGACCGCCATTTCCAGGTGCCTGGCGTTGCGCAGGATTTTGATCATCAGGTCGGTGCCGATGTTGCCGGAGCCGACGATGGCAACTTTCAATTTTTTCATGGTGTTTACCTTTTGTGCACGCAAGTCGCCGATCACTCGGCACTGAACTCGACACCGACCTGACCGATGCCTTCAATCACGGCTTCGAAACGGTCGCCAGCACTGACTGGCGCCATGGGACCCAGTGCACCGGTAAGAATGACGTCGCCTGCCTTGAGCGGTTCACCCAAGCGCGCCATGGTGCGAGCCAACCAAACCGCAGCATTGAGCGGATGGCCCAGGCATTCGGCGCCACTGCCGCTGGAAACTTCTTCACCGTTGCGGGTCATGCGCATGCTGGCCTGGCGCAGGTCGAGGCCGTCCAGGCGACGGGCTGGACCGCCGAGCACGAAGCAACCGCTGGAAGCGTTGTCGGCCACGGTATCGACGAAGCGAATGTTCCAGCCCTGCACGCGGCTGCCGACGATTTCCAGCGCGGGTAATACCCAGCCAGTGGCCGCCAGGACCTCAGCGAAAGTGGCATCGACGCTTGGCAGGTCGCGTTCCAGGATCAGCGCGATTTCGGCTTCGATCTTCGGTTGCAGCACACTGGCGAACGGCACCACCTCGTTGTCGCCGTAGCACATGTCGGCGAACAAGGTGCCGAAGTCCGGCTGATCCACACCCAACTGACGTTGCACCTTGGGATTGGTCAGGCCGATCTTGCGGCCGACCACGCGCCGGCCACTGGCCACGGCATGGGCGACGTTGAGGCGCTGGATGGTGTAGGCGGCCTGGCCGTTGTCTTCACCAATCCGATCGCGCAGCGGTTCGATCGCTTCACCGCTGGCCTCGGCCTGGCGCAAGGCGCTGGCCAGTTGATCCAGAGTTTGTTGGGTAACACTCATAACTCACCTCAGAGGTTGCGCGCTGTTCAAGCCCCGCCCGATACCCTGCCAAGAGGATATCGAGCATGCCTGGCGCTGGAGTGGGAGGAACCGAAGTTCACCAGCGCCAGGTGCCCGATCAGTGGGTCAGGAAATCCAGCACCATGCGGTTGAACTTCTCGGCGTGCTCCCACTGCGCCCAGTGGCCGCAACGGTTGAACACGTGCAGCTGCGCCTTGGGCAGACCGGCCAGCAGGCGCAAGCCGGTGTCCATCGGCACGAAGCGGTCTTCGCGGCCCCAGACGATCAGGGTGTCGGCGGTGATTTCGTGCAGGCGGTGGCTGAAATCCGGAAATTGCTTGGGGTTGAGGGTGCTGCTTTTGACGAAGTTTTCCAGGTGATCGCGACGTGCCAGAATGTTCTCCAGACGAGTCTTGAACAGTTCGTCAGTCATGCTGCTGGCGTCGAAAACGAAGACGTTCATCATCTTCTTCAAGTTCTCGATGGTCGGTTCGCGGTACAGCGCGCCGATCAGCTTGATGCCTTCGGTCGGTTGCGGCACGAATGCGCTTGGGCCGCCGGTACCGCCGCCCATCAGGATCAGTTTGCCGATCCGCTCAGGATATTCCAGGGCGAAAGCGACGGTGCTGTGGGCACCCATCGAGTTGCCGATGATGTGTACGCGGTCCAGGTCCAGCACATCGAGCAGGCCCTTGAGCGCTTGTGCATTGAGGTTCGAGCGCGAGCCTTCGCTGACGATCGAGTCGCTTTTGCTCCAGCCTGGGCAGTCGAGCAAAATCACTCGGTAACCCGCGGCCACCAAGGGTTCGATATTGCGATGGAAGTTCGCCCAGCCGCTGGCGCCAGGCCCCGAACCGTGCATCATCACCACGGTTTCATCGCCATTACCGACATCGTTGTAGTGCAGTTGCAGGTCCAGGTCGCCTTCCTTGATGCGTGCAAACCGGCTGGTCGAGGCTTCGGTCGGTACAGAGTTCGTTGCAGTCATCTCATGCTTCCTTCAATTCGGGGGATGGAGCGCTGGCGTCAAGCTTTAGCGCCGTTGCGGTGGATTCATGACGCTATTTCAAGGGCCGGGCCCCCAAGGCGCCGAAGCCTGCGATCCACTCGGGAATCGGGCGGTAGTAGCGGTCGTTTGCCTGATAGGGACCAAAGGCCGAGAGCGCGGCGAAAGCCGCCACCCAGGTTTTCACTTCATGGGTGGATTTGCCGGCAAGCGCCGACAGCTCGGCATTGCCCATGGCATCGAGCTCGCTCAGGCGGCCTTCGGCCAGAATGTCGAGGAAGCGCTGATCCCACTCCGGGTTCAGTGGGTGCAGCGAGTTCTGGTCCTCGGTGAAGCGCTGGGCCGCGAGGATGACCCGCTGCTGGCGCGCTTCACGCTCATTGGCCGGCAAGTGGCGGCCGCTGCCCATAAGCCGGTCGGCCATGCGGGCATCAACGTGGGCCAGTTCCGGCACTGGCGGCTGATGCGACAAGCCTCCGGAGCCGAGAAACAAGACCCGTTTGTTCAGCGTGCGGGCAAAGCGCCCAATGGCCTCGCCCAACAGGCGAGCACGCTGGAAACCCGGCAGCGGGATGGCCACTGAGTTGACGAAGACCGGGATCACCGGGCAACGATCGAGCCCGCCGAGCAGCAGCTCGAGCGGTTGGGCAAAGCCGTGATCGACCTGCATGCAGTAGGACACGGCCGTGTCCACGCCGGCATCGAGTACCGCTGTGGCACAGGCCTCGGCCAGCGCCCTGGGCACGTCCAGCTTGCCGGCGGCCGTGTCGAAATCGCCAATGGCCTCGGCCGCCATGCCGATGCAGAACGACGGCATCACGTCATAGAAAAAACCGTTGTAGTGATCGGGGGCGAACAGGATCACCAATTCAGGTTGAAATTCGGCGATCCGCGCGCGGGCCTCGGCGACGACGCTATCGACCTCGGCCAGTACCGCCGGCGCCGGGTCGACGTAACCGACCAGCGGGGTATGCGACAAGCACTGCAGGCAGGCACTCATCTCAAGCCACCTTGCTTGCGGCCGACACGTTGATCACCTGCGGCGTTGCCCAGAGGGCCTGTGCCAGCGAGTCACAGACCCGGCCCAGGGTTTGCGGAATAGCCAGGCCAGCCAGGAAGCGATCCGGACGCACCAGGGCAATGGACGCCGGATAACGACCGAACCACTCCTTGAGTCGTCCGCTGCTGTCACCGATGCGGATTACCCCGTCGCTGAGCTCGCGCTCGGCTTTGAGCTGAACCGTGGGCAGCACTTGAATAAAACGGGTGCCCAGGTTGCGCCAGAACACGACCTGCTCGGCACTCAGGCCCCAGGTCGGATCATTGCCCCAGGCAATGATTGCGAAGTTGCTGCCGATCACTTCATCGAGCAGGACTTCCTGACCCGCTTCGGTGAGCACCTTCGGCTGGATAAACATACGTCCAACCGGCGAGTTACTGACCTCGGGACCGCTGGCGACCAGCACACCGGTGGTGTATTGCGGCATCGGCTTGAAACGCATTTCCAGGAAGTAGCGTTTGACCGGTGGCAGGTAATTCAACAGCCAGGAAATACCGTCGCGCAGCATGCCCTGCCAACGCTGGGGCGGCGCGAGCACGTGACCGGCCAATACCGACAGGTTGATCATCGCCTTGGCATGGTCGCGACGTTCCTGCTCGTAGGTGTCGAGCAGTGCTTCACCGGCCAGCCCCTTGACCACCAACGCCAGCTTCCACGCCAGGTTGCAGGCATCGCGCATGCCGCTGTTGTAACCCTGCCCTTGCCAGACCGGCATGATGTGCGCGGCATCGCCAGCCAGGACGATGCGCTGGACACGGAACTTGCCGGCCAGGCGCGCGTTGTGGGTGTAGACCCGGCTGCGGATCAGATCGATCCGGTCCGGATCGGGCAAGACCTTGGCCAGCAGGCGACGCATGTTTTCCGGCTTGCTCAGTTCTGCCTCAGTCTCACCGGGCATGACCATGAACTCGAAGCGACGCACGCCATGGGGCAGCGCAGCGGACACATAAGGGCGCACCGGGTCGCAGCACAGGTAAACGTTCGGCGTGCCCAGCGGATCGTTGGCGATGTCGACCACGATCCACTGGTTTGGCGCAGTCTTGCCATCGAAGGATATGCCCAGGGTGCGGCGCACATAGCTGTTACCACCGTCACAGGCCACCAGATAATCGGCGCGCACAGACTCTCTGACACCACCGGGCGCATCCATGTGCAGGGTCACGCCATCGGCGTCCTGACTGAAGTCGATCAGATCGCGGCTGAACAAGGTCCGTACATTGCTGAAGCGCTGTAGCCCGTTGAACAGCACCGCGTCGACCTGCGGCTGAATGAAAGCATTGCGGCGCGGCCAGCCGAACTCGTCGGTCAGCGGCTGAATGTCGGCAAAGCAACGGCCCTTGGGCGTGAGGAAACGCATCGCATGCCAAGGCGTGGTATGCGGCAACACCTGGTCGACCAGGCCGAGCGCCTGAACCGTGCGCAGGGATTCGTCGTCAATGCCAATGGCACGCGGGTAGTCGATCAGCTTGTCGAGCTTCTCAATGACCAGTACATCGACGCCGACCTGACCCAGATAGTTGGCAATCGCCAAACCTACCGGACCGGCGCCGAGTACGACGACCTGGGCGGTGTGATTGGTGAGAGAAGCTTTTTCGGGCTGCAGGAAACTCGTTGTTTTCATTGTTTTCACCGTTTGAAACCATGTCACAACACCCGGCGTTTCAGATTGCAGGCAAGCCGGGGCCAGCCCCGGAGTTCGCCAGGCGACCCAGGGGGATAGGTTCAGTCGTTACAGAAGGTGGGTCGGTCCTGCTCAGGTGTCGCAGGGATTACCAGGCACGTCGATCCAACGGGCATCGAGCGAGGGAGAAGCGCAGGCATGGCTCATAGTGTTCTCCCCGTTCAAGGGTATTTGTCGTTGTTGGCGCTAGTATAAGAACGGCGTTTCTTGTCCTACAATGAAAAACACCCTAGGCGTGCACTAGGTGCACAGGCCTGATTTACAATATTTTTTTGGTGACTACATGACCTCTGGCGCCACTACCGATTACAAAACCGTGCGCGGCCTGACGCGCGGTTTGCAATTGCTCAACACGCTGAACCGTCTCGACGGTGGCGCCAGCGCAACCCGACTTGCTGAACTGACCGGGTTACACCGGACCACCGTCCGCCGCCTGCTCGAAACCTTGCAAGACGAAGGCTATGTGCGCCGCAGCGAGTCGGACGACAGCTTTCGCCTGAACCTGAAAGTGCGCGAACTGAGCGAAGGTTTTCGTGACGAGCAATGGATTTCAGCGCTCGCGGCGCCCCTGCTGGCTGAACTGCTGCAGGAGGTGGTGTGGCCAACTGACCTGTGCACACTGGATGTGGATGCCATGGTGGTGCGCGAAACCACCCATCGCTTCAGTCGCCTGTCGTTTCACCGCTCCATGGTCGGTCGCCGCCTGCCCCTTTTACTCACGGCCACCGGGCTGGCTTATCTGGCCTTCTGCCCCGATACCGAGCGTGAACGGATCATCGAATTACTCGCCAGCCGGGAGGATGAAGAGAACCGCCTGGCACGCAGCCCCGAAGCACTCGACAACCTGTTGCGTAGAACCCGCCATCGCGGCTATGGCGAAAACTTCATGACCTGGAACAAAGAAGAAAAAATCGCTTCGATCGCCGTACCGGTTCGCGGGCAACACCAACTGCTCGGTTGCCTGAATCTGGTGTACGTGGCCAAGGCGATGACAATCGAACAAGCCGTTGCGCGCTATCTGCCAGCATTGCAGAGGACAGCAAAACGGATTGAGCGCGAGGCTCTTGAAGGAGCCCCCGATGAGAACCGATCGACCTACGAAGGGCGTTGAGCTGGCGCCCCCCATTGGCTCGTTCATCGAATAGGCGGCACTCGAATCTCACCGGACCGACATTGATTTTTCACGCCCTTGCCGCACGCCCCGAATGACAAGTCCTTGCCCATGCAGACACGAACCTCCGAGAGTTCGGGTCCGTTACACCGAATAGCGATGCCATTAGCGGGTATGCCGGGATTACTTTCCCGGAACAATTGCACAATCTCTTGAGCTTCGAAGGTGTGGGTGGTGCTGAAAGGTTGCAGTTTCTCCGGGATCCGCACGGCGCCAACGGCCTTGTCTGCTGTGTCCAGGTAACCCGAGGCGCCCAGGCCACTGCAAGTGCCGTGCTTGGTCCATTCATGATTAAGCAGTTTCCTGGTCACAAACAACGTCAGCCCTCTCGCCTGCTCCGCTTGCGATAAAGGGACCATCGGAGAGCACGACTCCGGCCAGCCGCCTTTGGCGTACTGAGGCCAGAGACCATGGAGCACAAAGCCGTAACCTTTTCCCGAGCACTGCTCATTTTCGCTATGCGTCAGGCAAAACGTGGGCGACCAGGACAACGTCAGCAGATAGTAATCAAACACCCCCGCAACCGAATCAGCCTGCTGCTTGCTGTTTCGCGCCTCGCGAGCATCGCTCATACCAACACTGCAAATCGTCAGCGCAATGAGCGCGCCCAGTACATAAAGTTTTCTCATTTACGCTCTTCTTGGGGACCGGATCGCCCGGTCATTTCAAATAGTGGGTGGGAGAGTCTAGGCCAGGAAAGAGTCTTGTCATACTGACGTTTCAACAACATGACTGGGGCTGTCGCAGCTGATTCGGGCAGTCAATTCAGCGACTATGATGAGGGGGGCAACGGAGTTGGAACTGTAGCCTGCGTAAGCGCTATCGCCGAGGAGCCAAAAAATGTCGCTGACTCTTTACTACCATCCGCTGGCGTCGTTCTGCCACAAAGCGCTCATTGCGCTCTACGAGAACGGTATCGCATTCGAAAGGCGGGTCATTGATCTCGCGGACGATGCAGACAGAGCGGAGCTTCAAGCCCTATGGCCCATCGGCAAATTCCCGGTCATCCGTGACCATGCGCGCAAGCGCGATTTGCCAGAGGCCACCATCATCATTGAGTACCTGGATCACTTCTATGCCGGTGAGCAGCCTTTGATTCCAGGCGATTGGGACGCCGCGTTGGAGGTGCGTCTATGGGACCGCTTTTTCGACAACTATATCCATGAGCCGATGCAACAGATTGTCGGTGATCGCCTACGCGGCGCTAACGGTGATTTAACGAAACAACGATCCACGCTGGAGACGGCGTACGTCATGCTGAACCGCCAGATGGCGTCCAGGACCTGGGTTGCCAGTCAAGACTTCAGCATGGCCGATTGCGCCGCTGCCCCGGCGCTGTTCTATGCCAGCACCCTCCAGCCGTTCCCGGACGAGCTCAGCCACTTGAGCGCCTATTTCGACAGGTTGACGCAAAGACCGTCATTCCAACGAGTCATCGACGAAGCCAAGCCCTACTTTTCACTCTATCCGTTTGCGGACGCTATCCCTAAGCGGTTTCGCTAGGCGTCTGACGCCACACGTTTGTGGCGAGGGTGCAAGCGCCCTCACCACCCACGCATCCCTCAACACACCGCGATATGCGAGTCCGTTCGTGGCTCAGTCCCGCCACATAACACACCCGTTTCAGGATCGCGCAGAATGATCTGGCCACGCCCGTAACTGGTCAGATCGCACGCCATTTGCACCTGATGCCCGCGCCGCGCCAACGCCGCAGCCATATCCCGCGAAGCGCCCTGCTCGATGCCGACCCTCAGCCCTCCCAGCCACTGCCAGCGCGGCGCATCCAGGGCCGCTTGCGGGTTGAGGCCGAAATCCACCAGGTTCATGACCATCTGCACATGCCCTTGGGGCTGCATGTAGCCGCCCATCACGCCGAACGGTCCCATCGCCACGCCGTCCTTGCTGAGAAAGCCCGGGATGATGGTATGGAAAGTTTTCTTCCCGGGTGCCAGGCAGTTCGAATGCTCGGGATCGAGGCAGAACTCTTCGCCACGGTTTTGCAGGGCGATGCCACTGTCGGGCAGCACCACGCCTGAGCCAAAGCCGTGGTAGTTGCTCTGGATGAACGAAACCATGTTGCCTTCGTTGTCGGCGGTGGCCAGGTAGACCGTGCCGCTGGTGTGGGGGTCGCCTGGCTGCGGCACCACCGCCTGCTCGCCGATCTGCGCACGGCGATGAGCGGCATAGGGTTCGCTCAGTAAGTCCTCTACCGCGACCCGCATATGCTCCGGGTCGGTGATGTAGTGCAGGCCGTCGCTGTAAGCGAGTTTCATGGCTTCAAGCTGACGGTGCCAGGTCTGCTGGCTGTCGCGGTGATCGAAGTCGAAGCCCTCGAGAATTTTCAAGGTCATCAACGCCACCAGGCCCTGGCCGCTGGGTGGAATCTCCCAGACGTCGTAGCCCCGGTAGTTGACCTTGATCGGGTCGACCCACTGGGCGCGGTAATTCTGTAAATCACTGGCGCGCAGATAACCGCCCGTGGCCTGGGAATGCGCATCCAGCCGTTGAGCCAGTGCGCCACGATAGAAGCTTTCGCAACCTGTGGCCGCCAGTTCCGTCAGGGTCTGTGCCTGGGCCGGGTTGCGGAACATCTCGCCGGCCCGTGGTGCCCGGCCGTCAATTAGAAAGGTCTCGAACCAGGTGTCGAGGACGTTGTCCCGGCTCGGGGTGAAGTCCTCCAGCGCGGTTTGCCATTGAAGAGCAACCACCGGCGACACCGGAAACCCATCCCGCGCCAGGCTGATGGCCGGCTGCAACAAATCGGAAAAAGGTAAACGCCCGAAGCGCTTGGACAACTCGGCCCAGGCCGACGGGCAGCCTGGCACCGTCACCGGCGTCCAGCCATGCAGCGGCATTTGCTGATGGCCGGCAGCCTTCACCGCGTCAATGCTCAGGGCTTGCGGGGCATGGCCACTGGCGTTCAAACCATGCAATTTATTCTGGGTCCAGACCAGCGCAAAGGCGTCGCCGCCGATACCACAACCGGTCGGCTCAACCACCGTCAGCGCCGCCGCCGTGGCAATCGCCGCGTCAATGGCATTGCCACCATGGCGCAGGATTTCAATTCCCGCTTCGGCGGCCAGGGGCTGGGAGGCGGCGACCATGCCGCGTTTTGCAAAAACGCTTTGACGCTGTGAGGCGTAGGGGTACTCATGGGCTGAAAATTTGAACATGGCAGGATTCTCACAATAGAAATTTTTAAGGCTCACAGCACCCGACTGAGAAAAGCGCGGGTGCGGGCATGGCTCGGCTGGCTGAAGATCTGCTCGGGCGGCCCTTGCTCAATCAACTCGCCTTGATCAAGCACCACCACCCGGTCGGCCACCTCTCGGGCAAAGCCCATTTCATGGGTGACCACCACCATGGTCATGCCGTCCTCGGCCAACTCCTTCATCACTTGCAGGACTTCGCCGACCGTCTCCGGGTCCAGAGCGCTGGTAGGCTCGTCGAACAGCATCGCCTGAGGCTTCATGGCCAACGCCCGGGCGATTGCAACCCGCTGCTGCTGACCACCGGACAACATCGACGGGTAGTGATCGGCCTTGTCGGCCAGCCCTACTCGCTTGAGCAACGCCCGCGCCTGTTCCAGCGCCGCAGCGCGAGACACACCCAGCACATGAATCGGTGCTTCGATGATGTTTTCCAGCGCGGTCATGTGCGCGAACAGGTTGAAGCGCTGGAACACCATGCCGATGTCCCTCCGCTGCCGGGCAATGTTGCGTTCCGAGTCCCGGACCAGGCTGCCGTTGGCCCGAGTGCGGTAACCCATGGGCTGACCGCTGACGCGAATCTGTCCGGACTGAATGTCTTCGAGCAAGTTGATGCAGCGGATAAAGGTGGTTTTGCCGGAGCCGGAGGCGCCGATCAGCACCACCACTTCGCCCCGTCGAACTTGCAGGGAGATCCCCTTGAGAATCTCCAGGTCACCGAAGGACTTGTGAATATCCAGCGCTTCGATGACCAGTTCTTCACTCATGTGCGGCATGTTCAACGCCCTCTCAGCAGTTTCATGGTGTTGCGACCGAACATACGGCTGGCGGCTGGTGCCGGCCGGTCGGACTGGCCGAACCGAGCCTCGAGCCAACGCTGGAAAAAGCCCCAGAGCGTGGTCAGCACCAAAAAGTAGAGGGCGACCACCAGATACAACTCGAACACCCGGAAGGTCGCCGAGGTCACCATTTGCGTACTGAGCAGCAACTCCTGCACACCGATAACGCTGACCAGGGTGGTGTTCTTGAGCATCACGTTGAACTCGTTGCCCAACGGCGGCACGATCACCCGGAAGGCCTGGGGCAGCACGATGCGCCGCATCAGTTTGGGAAACGTCATCCCCAGGGAACGCCCGGCTTCATACTGGCCCTTGTCCACCGCACCGATTCCAGCGCGGATGATCTCGGCCATGTACGCGCCTTCGTTGAGGCCCAGGGCAATGATCGCCGCCTGGATATTGCCCGGCACGATGAACCAACCCAGGTCCAGGTCTTCGAAACGGAAAATCCCCCCGGCCGCCAGTGCCGTGTAGAGAAAAACGATCTGCACCAGCAACGGCGTGCCGCGCATCAGCCACACATAAAAACGCACCGGGTACTGCAACAGCGGGTTGCGCGACAGCTTCATCAGCGCCGCCGCCAACCCCAGCACACAGCCCAGTAGCATGGCCGATACGCTGATCAGGCAAGTCAGCCAGAGCCCCGTCAGGTAGACATCGCTGGGCTGCAGCAGGTACTGCCAGAACACATCCCAATTGAAGTTCATCGAATGCGCCCTCAGTCCAGTTTGTCGCTGTCGACATGCCATTTGCCGAGCAGCGCGGCGTAACTGCCGTCAGCGCGCATGCCTTGCAAGACGTCGCTCAATGCCGCGCTCAGCTGTGGATCGCTTTTGCGCGCGCCGAACCCGGTAAGGATCCGGTTGAACGCTGGCACCGCTGACTGGAACAGGTCCGGGGCTAGTTTCTGATAGTGCCCGGCCGACTCCACGGTGGTGCCGAAGGCGTCCACCTGGTTGATCCGTAGCGCCTGGAACGCATCGGCGTCGACGTTGTACACCACCAGTTTCATCGGGGCCTTGCCAGCCGCTGCCAGCTTGTCGTTTTCGGCGCCAAGCAGGATGCGGATTGTCGAACCATTGCTGACCGCGACCTTGAGCCCGGACAGGTCTTCCAATGTGTGCACCGATTTTGGGTTGCCCTTGGGCACCACGATGGATTGGCTGGAGTACATGAAATTAACGATATCGATCACCTCGCGGCGTTCGGGCTTGTCGAACAACTGATCGACGATCATGTCGCATTGCTGCGCCAGCAGGGCCGGGATGAGCCCGGCGAAGGGAGAGATCCGCCATTCGACTTTTTTGTCACCCAAGCGCCGGGCGATCTCTTCACCCAGATCGACTGCAAGCCCGATTGGCTTTTGCTTCAGGTCAAAGGACACCAGGGGCGGCGAGTCCATGCCCGAGCAATAGACGATCTTGTCGCTCTTGCTTAATCGCTCAGGAAGCTCGGGGGTGGCCTGTGCCCATTGCGAGCAAAGGCTTAAGGTAAAAACGGCAACTAACGCGCAAGGCTTGTGCATGGCAAGACTCCAGTTATGTCAGGTAACGAGGCGTTACTCAAAATCACAACAACCGCAAAACCGCTAGGTCAAAGACCCTTTTTACTGATGGGCCTCAAGGAACTGGATCAACCGCGGGATCGTTCCTTCGATGTGCTCGCACACCACCGAGGCGGCTTTGTCCGGGTCGCCTGAGCGCAGCGCGGCGAGAATCGAGGCGTGTTCGTCCCGGGCGCTACGGGGTTTATCGGCGTGTTGCAGCCATAGGCGCATGTGCGGCTCGATCACCGAATACAGTGCCGAAATTTGCCGCATCAGCCGTGGGCGCTCACTCAGGCTGCACAGGTACTCATGGAAGGCGCGATGGCGACTGACCCACTCGGCGCCGTCTTCGCGGTAGTCGTCCATTTCATCGAGCAGGCGCTCCAGATGGCTGAACTGACGCTCGGTGATTTTTGTCACGGCCACTCGAATTGCCAGGCCTTCGAGGGCGCTGCGCATTTCGAAGACCTCACGCATTTCCTCGATATTCAAACCCCGGACGATGGCTCCGCGATTGGGCCGCAGAATCACCAGTCCGTCGGCATCCAGACGCCGGAAGGCTTCGCGCACCGGCATCCGGCTCATGCCGATTTCACCGGCGATGTCCTCGGCAATCAGCCGTTCCCCGGTGCGGTAACGCCCTTTGCAAATGGCTTCCAGGAGAAAGTTGTAAGCCTCCTCCTCGGCGGTGATGGGCTGGCGCTCGGTATAGACAGGGGCAAACTTCATGGGCGGCACCTTTTGAATTTTTGTATCCAATTATCCATAAAGCCAAAAAAGCACTTTGCATGCCAATTTTTATCGGCTGCTTTCAGGTGGTTGATTCAATTGATTTATTGCTGACTTGAAGGGCTGGCAGAGAAAACTGCCAGCCTGGGAGGCGAGTTGAAATGACCCAAGATGTGGCCTGCCCGCCCGATAAAGGTGCTCGTGGTAACACGGGCTCACACGTTGCCGGCGATGCATTGCTTACCGACGACTCGATCCCTTGCCGCAGCCCGCGAGCCTGCGTTCGGTCTGGGTCCAGGCTGTGTGAACACTCGCTGCACACGTTAATAGCTGACAACTTTACAGTTTGGTCGAGACAGCTAAAGCCAACGGCCAAGAGCCCTATGCGTGGCTGCGCCACGCACTTGAACGGTTGCCGCAAGCCGCCGCAGTAGAAGACTTCGAAGCCTTGCTGCCGTGGAACTGCACGCCGCAAATACCAAGATAGCTATACGCCCCACCTTTAAAAGGTGGGGTTCATGGATCGCATACAAAGTACGCAGCGGCCTTCCTGATTATGTTTTCTACATCCAGGTTTTGAGCATCAGGTAGCCAGCAACCACAACGCACACCGCAGAAAAACCGAGTTGTATGGCTTTGACGGGAATCCTGGGGGAGATGATTCTTCCCAACAGCATCCCGCCGACACTGGCGGCTATAAAAACCCCACCTGTAGCCGTTATGTGGGCACCGGCGTGAATAGCGCCCGTCACCGCAGTGGCTGAGATCAGGGCAATGGTCATGAGCGAGGTAGCCACGATGCCATGCATTCTGATGTCTGAAAACTGTTGAAATGCAGGCACGATCAGGAACCCTCCACCCACACCGAGCATCCCCGTTAACAGCCCTGAGAGCGAGCCGACGAGGGCTAAGGTGGTTGAGCATTTCAATGTCCAGCGTAGGCGGCCGCTCTCAGGGTTGAGCATGCAGTTTTTGTGTTGCCAGCGCTGCTCAGTGTCTGCGGTTTTAGCCTTACTGCCGCGCGCCTGTCGAATCATGCGTATCGCCACAATAACCATCACCATGCTGAACAGGGAAATCAGTACAGTGTTGGGCAGCGAATGGGCAATGTGCACGCCCAGGGGCGAGAACACGGCGCCCAACAGCGCCATCACCAAGGCTGCACGATAACGTACCAGCCCTTTCCTGAGGCCATCCATGGCCCCTAACGTCGCCGCCGCGCTGACGGCAAACAGCGCCACGGGGGCTGCCGCCGTCATGGACCAGCCCAAGCCGATCACCAGCGCGGGTACGGCCAGAATGCCGCCACCGGCACCGGTAAGGCCAAGAATGATGCCAATGATCATCCCGAACATTCCACTGAGTAGCATGCTGGCCCCTTACTCAACCTTGGAGAGACTGGTCAGCCACTCACGCCCCTTGAGCATGCCGTTCCAGTAAAACCAGGGCAGGAATCTGGCTTTCAGGAACCATGCACACTGCCGGGCTACAGTCGGGTCCAGGGGGAACGATGGCAGCAATTTCCCGCCGTAACCGAACTCTGCGAGCACCACCTTGCCTTTTTCGACCGTGAGCGGGCACGACCCGTAGCCGTCGTAGCGCAGCAACATGGGCTGATGACGGCGCAATGCCAGGAGGTTCTTGGCCACGACAACAATTTGCTTGCGGGCTGCGGCAGCGGTTTTGGCGTTACTGGTGGAGCAGATATCGCCAAGCGCAAATACGTCCGGATAACGGCTGTGTTGCAACGTCCCCGGATCTACCTCGCACCAGCCTGCTGAGTCCGCCAAGGGGCTGCTACGAATGAAGTCGGGGGCTACCTGTGGCGGGACCACATGGAGCATGTCGAATTTTTTGGCGTACTGAGTGGGCTTGCCGAGCTCGTCCAGGCTTTCGAACCAGGCCGTTTTGGCCGGGCCGTCGACTTTGACCAGATTCGAGCCGAATTTCAGCTGCGCTTGATACTTCTCGATGTACTTCATCAGCGGCGGGACAAAGGCCGCCACGCCGAACAGCGTTGCGCCGGCAAGATTGAACTCGACATCCATGTCCTGTAGCACGCCTGATTTTTGCCAATGATCGCAGGAAAGGTACAGGGCCTTTTGCGGGGCGCCGGCACATTTGATCGGCATGGCAGGCTGGGAAAAGAGGGCTTTACCGCGGCGTAACCCCTGCACCAGCTGCCAGGTGTAGGCGCATAGGTCATAGCGGTAGTTGGACGTCACCCCATGCTTGCCCAAGGTTTCTTCCAGCCCTTCGATTTTTTCCCAGGCAAGCCTCAATCCAGGGCAGACGATGAGGTTTTGATAAGCGACGCTTTTACCGTCGCTCAGCAACAGACGCTTGCTGTCTGGCAGGACCTCGACCACAGCAGCCTTGATCCAGGTTGCGCCACGCGGAATGACGTGCGACATGGGTCTGACGGTCTTGCGCACGTCATACGCCCCCCCGCCAACCAGCGTCCAGGCCGGTTGATAGTAGTGCTTGTCATTGGGTTCAATGAGCGTGATCTGCAGATCGGGAGCACGCTTGAGCAGGCTGGCCACGACCCCGATGCCCGCCGATCCTCCACCAATGACCACGATGTCGGCGCTGATGCTGATATCGGCGCGACTTGTGGCGACTTCGCTGCGAGCGGCACTCGCCGACGCTTGTTGGTAGAGCTGGGTTGAGCGATTACCGGTACGACAAAACGCCAAAACGGGTGCAGGTAAGGTCCCCAACAATTGGCCGAATTGCTGGATATCACCGTCGCTGATGTTATTGGGCTGGACCGGGAGATAGGCAAAGTTCAGGCCCAGCCGTTTGGCTTCGTCTTGAATAGCTGCGCTGGCAGGTTGATCCGCGCCACCTTCATGATCCGGTCGGTTACAGATGATTGAGCGAAACCCTAGCTTGGCCGCTTCGTTGAGATCTTCCAGGGCTATTTGACCGGTTGTTGCAAAATCTTTGTTATGAGTGGTGACTTGCATGCCATTTAGACTCTTAAAGAGGTTATCCATGTCGCGCAGCCTGAATTCAATAAAAGGATTCAGAACACATTGAGCGGAATCTTCAGGTAGCTGATGCCATTGGCCTTCGCCACGGGGCTCTCCCCGGCCCGCATGTTGATCTGCACTGACGGCAGCAGCAGTCTGGGCTGGTTCAGGGTTTTGTCGCGCGCAGTGCGCAAGGCCACGAATTCAACTTCGCCGATGCCTTGGCCGACATGGATGTTGTGCGCGCGCTCCTCGTCCACCGTGGTCTGGTGACAGTAGACCTCGCGGCCGGGGGATTTGTAGTCGTGGCACATGAACAGGCGGGTGCTACCTGGCAGCTCGAACAGTCGGCCAATCGAACGGTACAGTTGATGAGCGTCGCCACCAGGAAAGTCGCAACGGGCGGTGCCGCAGTCGGGCATGAACAGGGTGTCGCCAACGAATGCCACATCGCCGATCAGGTAGCTCACGCACGCCGGCGTATGGCCGGGTGTGTGCAGTACGCGGACGGCCAGCTCGCCGATGTGGAATGTTTCGCCGTCGGCGAACTGGCGGTCGAACTGACTGCCGTCCACCCTGAATCCGTCTTCGGCGTCGAACAAGCTGGCGAAGGTGCTCTGCACCAGGGGAATGCGATCGCCAATGCCGATCTGCCCGCCCAGTTGCCCCTGCAGATAGCGGGCAGCCGAGAGGTGGTCGGCATGCACGTGGGTTTCCAGCACCCACTCAAGGGTAAGCCCGTTGGCGCGCACCTGCTCGATCAGGCGATCGGCACTCGCATATGAGATGCGCGCGGCGGCGGCATCGTAGTCAAGCACCGGGTCGATGATCGCGCAGCGCCGGGTCAGCGGGTCGCTGATCAGGTAGCTGTAGGTGCAGCTATCCGGGTCGAAGACAGGTTCAACGTCAAACTGCATAGTCACTTTTCCACGCTCAGATCGTCTGGGTCAGTACTGCCGGTAACGTGCAGCAGCGCGGCGGTTGAGCCGCACTGCTGGACTCCACTCAAGACGCCAGCGACATAGCGCCCCCGGCCATTGGCGAGCGAATATCGGACAGGAATCGCTGCGCGCGAGGGTGCTCAGGGTTCAGGAAGAACGACTCGGGCGTCGCACGCTCCAGCACCTTGCCCTGATCCATGAAAATCACCCGATCGGCCACTTCGCGGGCGAACCCCATCTCGTGAGTGACGCACACCATGGTCATGCCCTCTTTGGCCAAGCCTTTCATCGCCTGTAAAACCTCGCCGACCATTTCCGGGTCTAGCGCGGAGGTGGGCTCATCGAACAGCATCACCGGAGGGTTCATGGCCAGCGCCCTGGCGATGGCCACGCGCTGTTGCTGGCCGCCCGATAACTCACCGGGATAGGCGCCGGCCTTGTGGGCCAGGCCTACCCGTTCGAGCAGGCTCATGGCCAGGTCGTTCGCTTCTTTGGCGGGCAGCTTGCGCAAGCGCCGCGGTGCCAAGGTGCAGTTTTGCAACACGGTGAGGTGTGGGAACAGGTTGAACTGCTGGAACACGAAGCCGATCCGGCTGCGCAAAGCGTTCACACTGACGGAGCGCGCATGGATGTCCACGCCGTCGATGAAAATGTTGCCACTCTGGATGGCTTCCAGCCGGTTGAGGGTGCGAATCATCGTCGACTTGCCTGAACCCGACGGACCGCAGACCACCACCACCTCACCTTTGGCCACGGTTTCGTTGATGTCAGCCAGCGCATGATAGCTGCCGTACCACTTGTTGACGTTTTCTAGTTTGATCATGGGATTAAACCTTTGCAGAACGGACGGCGAGATGCTTTTCAAGCCAGTAGGCGAAGCGCGACAGGCTGAAGCACATGACGAAGTAAGTGAGGCCGAGGAGTGCATAGATCTCGATCGGTTTGGTCGGCAGCTGAGCGCTGATCTGCGAAGCGACAAACGACACTTCGGAGAGGCTGATGATGTAGCCCAGCGAGGTCTCCTTGATGGTCGAGACGAACTGGTTCACCAGCGAGGGCAGCATGTTGCGAAAGGCCTGGGGCAGGATTACCAACAGCATCGAAGACAGGTACGAGAAGCCGAGTGAGCGGGAGCTTTCCATCTGCCCACGGGGCAATCCGAGAATCCCGGCGCGGATGATTTCGGCGAGGTAGACCCCATCGAAAATCACCAGGGCGACGAGCATGGTGCCGAATTGATCGGTGCGTTGACCGGTAATAGTCGGCAGCAGGAAATAGGCCCAGAAGATGACCATCAACAACGGGGTGCCACGCAGTACATGCACCAGGCCTGTGACCGGCACGCGCAAAAACGCGTATGGACTGATGCGGCACAGCGCGAGCAGCACCCCGACCGGAAAGGCCAATACCAGGGCCAGCGCAGCCAGGATCAGGGTCATCGACAGGCCGCCCAGGGGGCCGTTCGGGTACTGGCCGATCAGGTAGTACAGCCCATAGGTTTGGATGATATCGAGCATCGTCAGGCACTCCGTACGGGATAGCGTTGCTGGTACCAGCTGGACAGCAGGGTGATGGCGATCGAGACGCTGACATAACCGGCGGTGGTTACGGCGAACGACTCAAATCCCCGGAAGGTGGCGCTTTCCACCTGCTGGGCCTGATACATCATTTCAGCGACGCCGATCACCATGGCGATGCTGGTGTTCTTCCACAGGTTCAGCGTCTGGCTGATCAGCGGTGGCACCGTCATCCGCAGCGACTGCGGAAGGATCACCAGGCGCATGGTGCTGATAAAGCCAAAACCGAGGGTGCGGCCCGCCTCCATTTGCTCCTTGGGAATGGAGCGCAAACCGCTGCGGATGTCCTCGGCCATATAGGCCGCGGTATAGAGCACCAAGGCGATGACAGCACTGACCGCCTCAATATTGTGCTGGTAAATCCAGGACTTGATGGGGGCCGGCAGCAGCTCCGGCGCGCCGAAATACCAGAACAGCATGTGCGCCAGCAGCGGCACGTTGCGGATTGCTTCCACGTAGGTGATCGCGATGCCCCGTAACGGGGCGTAGGGGGCGAGCCGCAAGACGGCCAGGACGATCGCCAGCGGTAGCGCGATAACCAAGGTGATCAGGGCGAGTTGGATGGACAGCAGGAAGCCACTGACCAGCCACTCCTGATACTGCCCGGACAGCACGATCGACAAATCAAACGTATTCATAAATGGGCCCGTAGCCCGGCCGAAGGCCGGGCCTTCAACAAGTCAGTTGATGTTGTCGGTTTCGATCTTGAACGACCGGCTGGCGAACTTCATGTTGGAGTCTGGACCAAACCATTTGGTGAACAGTTTCTGGGCCTCGCCGGAAGACTCCAGATCACGCAGAGTCTTGTTCACCTGCTCCTGGAAGGCGGGTTCGCCTTTCCTCAGTCCCAACGCCAAGTGTTCGGTCGAAAAATTTTGTGGGAGGATCCGGAAATCTTTTGCCGTATCTCCGAGCTTGGCGAAATTACCGGCCAATGAAGTTTCGTCGTTGGCGTAAGCCACACCTTTGCCCTGTTGCAGAGCGAGCAAGGCCTGAGGGTTGGTGTCGAACGAGACAATCTGGGCTGTGGGGAGCTTCGATCTGACGGACTGCTCCATCGTAGTGCCTTTGATCGTCAGTATCTTCTTGCCTGCCAATTGGTCCAGTTGATCGATGCCACTGTCCGCCTTGACCATCATCTTCTGCCCGGTGATAAAGGTCGAGAGCGAGAAGTTGATCAAGGCCTCACGCTCCTTGCTATGGGTCAAGGAGGCGGCCAGGAGGTCGATACGACCCTGCTGCAGTTCGGGGATACGTGCGGTGTTCGCCAATTGCTTCACCACTGGCTTGACACCAATGCTCGCGGCGATGGCAGTGCAAAGATCCACGTCGTAACCCACGATTTCGCGAGTGGCCGGGTTCTTCATGAAGCTGAACGGCTCGTCGGTGCCAAGCACGCCACAGACCAACTCCCCCTTTGCCTTGATATCGCTGAGTTGGTCGGCTGACGCCGAGACACTTGTTGCAAGCGCCAGGGCCAGTACTGCTGTTTTCCAGTGGGCTTTGACTACGCGATTCGTTTGCATTTTCTTGACCTTATTATTGTGAAAAAGCATTCCAGTTTTAGTCAGCATTGGGTGGAGCGAACTTCGAGGTACCTCTTGTCGTCAGGGGTATTGGTTATTCGGCCGAAGTAGTACGCAGTCGCTCGAAACCGGCATTCAAGTCGGCGATCAGGTCGTCGACGTGTTCCAGGCCGATGGACAGGCGGACCAGGTTCTCGCTGATGCCGAGGCTGATTTTCTGCTCATGGCTCAAGGAGTTGTGCGACATGCTGTAGGAGTGGTTGATCATGCTTTCAACTCCGCCCAGGGAGTCGGCCAGAACAAAAATCGACAGCTGCTCGATGAAGGGGGCCATCGCCTTGCGGTCGGCTTTGAGCTTCAGCGAGACCACTGCACCACCGGTGCGCATCTGGCTTTTGCACAGCGCATGTTGCGGATGGTTTTCCAGCCCCGGATAGAACACTTCCTCAACCTGCGGGTGGGTGCTGAGGAAGCGCGCGATCTGCGCCGCATTGCTGCACTGGCGCTCCATGCGCACGTCGAGGGTTTTCAGGCCGCGCAGGGCCAGGTAGCAGTCGAACGGCCCCTGGACCGCACCGATGGCCATGCTGATGGAGCGCAGACGAGCGAACAGTGACTCCTCAGCCGCGACCACCACGCCACCGATCAAGTCGGAGTGCCCGCCGATGTATTTACTCGCTGAGTGCATCACCAGGTCGACGCCGTACTCGATCGGGCGCTGGTTCCAGGGCGAGCAGAAGGTGTTGTCGACGCAGGTCAGGAGGCCGTGGGCGCGGGCGAAGTCGGTCACGCGCTGCAGGTCCACCAATTGCAGCAGGGGGTTGGTCGGCGTCTCGATCCAGATCAGTCGGGTGTTGTCGCGACGGCTGGCCGCCAGGGCCTCAAGGTCGTTGAGGTCAATGTAGCTGGCGCTCAGCCCGGAGGTCTTGCTGCGGTAGTCTTCCATCAGGCGGAAGGTACCGCCGTAGACGCCGGCCATCACGATCACATGGGAGTCTTTGGGCAGGAGCTCGAGCACAGTGGCGGTGGCAGCCATGCCCGAAGCGCAGGCCACAGCACCATGGCCGCTCTCTAACTGCGCAATGCAACTCTCGTAGGCATGGCGGGTGGGGTTGCCGACCCGCCCGTAGGCGTAGTCTGGACTGTCGTCAAGGCTGCGCTTGATGAACGAACTGGAGGTGACTATCGCTGGGAAGATTGTGTTGTCCGCGTAGTTCGACTGTTCGCCGGCGTGGATCACTTGGGTGGAAAAGTTGCTCTTGTTCTGGCTCATAGCCGGTAATCCCTTGCGAAGACTAAAGATAGCGATCGAGTTGTTTCGAATAGGGTGTGATGTCACCGATAGTACGAGCGACCCAGTCATGGTCGTAGTAGGTGTCCAGATAGCGTTCGCCGCTATCGCACATCAGGGTCACGATAGAGCCCTTCAGTCCTTGCTCCTGCATCCGCAACGCAACACTCAGCGCGCCCCACATATTGGTACCGGTGGAGCCACCGGCCTTCTTGCCGAGCAACTTTTCCAGCCAGTAGAGGGTGGCGATGCTGGCAGCGTCGGGAACCCTGAGCATGTCGTCGATCACGTCCGGCAGGAAGGACGGCTCCACCTGGGGACGACCGATGCCTTCGATGCGGCTGCTATGGGTGCTGGTGAGACTTGAGTCGCCTGTTCGGTAGCTTTCATAGAATACAGAGTTCTCCGGGTCCACCACTATCAATCGGGTATCGTGCCCCTTGTAGCGGATGTAGCGGCCGATGGTCGAAGAGGTGCCGCCGGTGCCTGCACTCATGACAATCGCGTGGGGAATGGGATGTGGCTCGCCGGTCATCTGCTGGAAGATGCTGTCGGCTATATTGTTGTTGCCGCGCCAATCCGTCGCCCGCTCGGCGTAGGTGAACTGGTCCATGTAGTGGCCATCGCTCTCGCGCGCCAGGCGCTGCGCCTCGGAATAGACCAGGGACGATTGATCGACGAAGTGGCAGCGTCCGCCGAGCTGCTCAACCTGTACGATCTTTTTGCTCGCGGTGTTGCGCGGCATGACCGCAGTGAAAGGCAGGCCAAGCAGTTTGGCGAAATAGGCTTCGGACACAGCCGTGCTACCCGAGGAAGCCTCGACCACATGGGTGCCCTCGCGGATCTTGCCGCTGCAAATGGCGTGCAAGAACAGCGAGCGTGCCAGCCGGTGCTTGAGGCTGCCGGTTGGATGTGTGCTCTCGTCCTTGAGGTAGATATCGACGCCCTTCAACCCCGGAATGTCCAGCTTGTGGGTATGGGTGTCGGCGGAGCGCAACAGGTCGCAGGAGATACTACTGATCGCAGACCGGATCCATTCATTCATCATCGTTTCCCCCGGCTCAGCATGCGGCCACAGCGATCGCGTCAATTTCCACCAACGCTGCCCGCGGCAAGCTACTCACGCCGATCGCCGCTCGTGCGGGATAGGGCTTGGCGAACAGCTCTTCCATCACCGAATTGATCAAGGCGAAATGGCTCAAGTCAGTCAGGTAGATGGTCAGCTTGACCACATCGGCGAAGCCCATTGAGGCCTCTTCGAGAATCGCACCCAGGTTGGCAAAGGCTTGCCGGACCTGTGCTTCGATGCCTTCGACCATCTGCATGCTCTGTGGGTCAAGGGCGATCTGACCGGAAACATAAAGGGTGGCTGCGCATTTTACGGCTTGCGAATAAGGGCCAATCGCCTCAGGAGCGACGCGGGTGGTGATGATCTTCTTCATATTCGGGGCTCTCAGGGCACATTTCATGGGATAAATCTTACAGTCACCCTCCAGAAAAAGAGTTTTAATCTTCCTATTCCTTACGCTGGTTTTTAGGAAAATTTTCTACAATTTGCAGTAATAAGAAAAATTTATGCTTTCGATCACCAGAGCAAGGCGCTGCATGCCTATGTGCAGCTGACGTTTGCACTCGACGAAGCGTTTCAGTTTGACTGGTGCAAAGAGGGGTTACTGGCCGGCGGTATTTACCGGCGCATGCGGTGTCCCCTCTGAAGCTGTGCGTCAGTCGTGCATTCTGGCTGGTGGCTTACTCGAGCCAAGGCTAATAAAGGCAAAGACCGGACTGTGAATGCGCACTAACGGGGATGATGACGGGCCTGCTCTCCGCGCGGCGCGTGTCGCATCGACTCCGCCGACCACCAGAAAAAATCTTCCAAGCCACGACCAAAGTCCGTGTGTTTTTGGGAACATTTTCTATTTTGACAACGCTAAGCTTCCCTTCAGTCGACCCGCACTCGTGATCGTCGAAGATACGGCGAGCGACGCGTTCTTCCATGCACCGCGTTCCGAGCGGGCGCGCGACTTCCTTGACAAGATCCTGCACTGACCCGCCACGCTTCGCGGCCGATCCGGCCGTGCCCCTTCAACGAACGACTGGGCCCGATATGAAAATGACAACACTTTCCGCGAGACTCAATACTTTCGCCCGCTTGAGCCTGATCGACGCGGCGACGCCGCTGCAGTGGCTGCCGCGGCTCTCGGCCCACGTGGGCCGCGACGTCTACGTCAAGCGTGATGATTTCACGCCACTCGCGATGGGGGGCAACAAGCTGCGCAAACTCGAGTATCTCGCCGCGGACGCGATCCGCGAGAAGGCGGACGTGCTCGTGACCGCCGGCGCCGTCCAGTCAAATCACGTCCGGCAGACCGCCGCGCTCGCGGCACGACTCGGACTCGACTGCGTTGCGCTGCTGGAAAACCCGATAGGTACCGCACGCGACGATTACCTGCAGAGCGGCAACCGGCTGTTGCTCGATTTGTTCCGAGTGCGCGTGCACGACGTCGACGATCTCGACACCGCGGACCGGCAGCTCGACGCTGCGGCCCAACGTCTGCGCGACGAAGGCCGTCGCCCATACGTGATCCCGATCGGCGGTTCGAATGCGCTCGGCTCGCTCGGCTACGTTCGCGCGGGTCTCGAGCTCGAGCAGCAGATCTCTGCGGCGGGGCTCGACTTCTCGGCCGTGGTGCTCGCGTCCGGCAGCGCGGGCACGCATGCCGGCCTCGCACTCGCGCTCGCCCATGCATTGCCGTCGCTGCCCGTGATTGGCGTCACGGTATCGCGCACGGAGGCCGCGCAGCGTCCGAAAGTGCAGGGCCTCGTCGAGCGCATCAGCACGCTGCTCGACGTCGAGACGCCGGCCGGCATGCGCATCGACCTGTGGGACGAATACTTCGCGCCGCGCTACGGCGAGCCGAATCGTGCCGGCCTCGACGCGGTTCGTCTGCTCGCGCAAACCGAAGGGCTGCTGCTCGATCCCGTGTACACCGGCAAGGCGATGGCGGGCCTGCTCGACGGCATCGCGCGCGGCCGCGTGGAAGGAGACGGCCCAGTGCTGTTCCTGCACACGGGTGGCGCGCCCGCGCTGTTCGCGTATCGCGACGCCATCTCCTCGCCGCAATAACGCAGAGCGCGCCGCCCCTCGACGATCGTCGGCGGGCGGCGCGTTCGCATCATGCCATCACGATGTAATCGGTCGGCAGCGCGGTCGTACGCTTGATCACCTCCATCGCGAACGCCGAACTCACGTCCATCAGCTCGACGCTCTTGATCAGCCGTTTGTAGACTCTGTCGTATCCAGCGATATTCGGCACGACGACCTTGAGCATGTAATCGACGTCGCCACTCATCCGGTAGATCTCGATGATCTCCGGAATCGCACAGACAGCCTCGACGAAATGCGACGTCCATGCATCGCCGTGCTGGTTCGAGCGCACCGTCACGAATGCAACGAGCCCCAGGTTCAGCTTGGCCGGATCGCACAGCACAACCTGCCGACAGATCACGCCGTCGTCCCGTAGTTTCTGCAGCCTTCGCCAGCATGGCGTCGGCGACAGATTCACTGCCTTTGCCAGGTTGTTCAGACCGATCGTCGCATCCTCCTGAAGTATCGTGAGCATCTGTGCATCGCGCTTATCCATACTGCCTCCAAGTTAGAATTTTTTTCTAATCTTATCTGTATTGGCGACATTCTTTGGAAACAATTTTCGTCTGCACGCAATTAACATAGCTTCAAGCACAGCGACTGCCGTGACGATGCGGCGCCACTTGATTCGCCTCGATTGAACCGACGATAAAAGGATCACGCCTTGAACTCCACGTATTCGACCGACACCGTTCTGGCCCACGAGGGCCGCACGCACAGCCAGCTCGGCGTGCCGGTGAACCCGCCGGTCTACCGGCAATCGACGTTGCTCTTTCACAGCATCGAGGCGCTGAAAACGGCGAGCGGCACGCCGAACGCATACGGCCGCGGCGGCAGTCCGACCACCCGCGCACTTGAGAGTGCGCTCGCCCGCCTCGAAGGCGCACATCGCGCGATGCTCACGCCGAGTGGGCTCAGCGCGATCACGACATCGCTGCTTGCGGTGCTCGGTCCCGGCGATCATTTACTGATGACAGACTCGGTCTACGATCCGACTCGCGCGTTCTGCTCGGAGACGCTCGCGCGTCTCGGCATCGAAACGACCTACTACAATCCGTCGATCGGCGCGGACATCGCAGCACTGATGCGTCCGAACACCCGCGCAGTGTTCGTCGAGTCGCCCGGCTCGCTGACGTTCGAGGTGCAGGACATTCCGGCGATCAGCCGGGTCGCGCATCGGCACGGCGCAATCGTGCTGATGGACAACACCTGGGCCACGCCGCTGCATTTCCGTTCGTTCGAGCATGGTGTCGACGTGTCGATTCACGCGGCGACGAAATACATCTCCGGGCACTCTGACGTGCTAATGGGCGCGATCCTCACGACCGAGGCGCTCTTTGCGAAGATCAACCGCTTCTATCGGCAGCTCGGCATGACCGTGAGCAGCGACGATGCGTATCTCGCACTGCGCGGCCTGCGCACGCTGTCGCTCCGGCTCGAGCGGCACCAGCGCAACGCGCATGCTCTGACGGAATGGCTCGCGCAGCAGCCGGAAGTCGCTCAGATCCTGTATCCGGCGCGATCGGACTCACCTGGGCACGCGCTGTGGAAGCGCGATTTCACGGGGGCGAGCGGCCTGTTCGGCGTGGTGCTGAATCCACAATCGGACGAAGCGATGCGCGCGATGCTCGACGGCATGACCTGCTTCGGCATGGGCTATAGCTGGGGCGGTTTCGAGAGCCTCATTCTCCGGTCGAACCCGGCGAGCTCCCGCACGGCGACTCAATGGCCGTGGGAAGGCCCGCTGCTGCGAATTCACGCAGGCCTTGAGCACCCGGACGACATGATCGCCGATCTCAAAGCTGCATTCTCGCGGCTGCGCGCCGCCGCGCTGACACCAATGGAAGCCTGACCCGCCGCGCGCGCGTCGACGATTCTCGTATCGATGCTTCGGTTCGCGACGCTCACGCGCATCGACGACACATCACCTCAACCTTCAACACCCAACCACAGAGAGACAACCATGAAAGACAAACTGCTCATTCTTCGTCCAGGCTTCTTCAGCGGCACCGAAGGCCCGTTCTACTGCGGCGACTCGGTATCCGTCGAAGGCTTGCTGAGCTTCTGCCCACAGCTTCGGGACGTGGTCGACGTCGCGTACATCGACGCGCCTCGTCCGCGCAACGCGATCGTCGCGTTGATTGGCGAAGACAACCAGTCTGCGCCGGTGATCGTGCTCGGCAAAGGGCAGGTGCCGAAGGACACGTCCATCGCAGTTCAGGAGCACAACGGCACGCGCTTCATCAACGCCCCCGACGATATCCGGCGCTACCTCTCGTCACAGTACAGCGTCGCGCAAGCGTCGTGATCGGTAGCGCTCGGGCGCACGCATCGAAAACGGCCCGCCGCACCTCGTGACGGCAGGCCGCGGGCCGACGGTTCGCTAGCGAACCGCCGGCCCGTTCCTTTGGCACGACCGCGCCGCAACCGCAACGGCCCACTCGACGCACAGTCCCCCGCCTTCACCGGTCGCGCGTGGCACTTCGGCACGAAGATCCACCCGACTAGGATGGCAGTTCAAGGAAGTCGACCTGAATCGCCCCGGCTGCCTAGACGCACCCGAATGACTGTTGGCTGATTCTGTTGAAAAAGTCGCCTTCCCAATATTACAACCTTGATGAACGCCCAGCCTGCTGGGTAGCAAATGACGCGGATAACCATTTCAAGCAGAACATCCAGCATCGAAGCTCCATGGCATAGTCAATTTCAACATGATTACGATCGTAGTTTGGGGCCTGCCGGAGAAGGTGTCCGGACTGGACTCACTCATCCTGCAGCCCTGCCATACTGTTCAGCATGACCAGTGCAACCTTCCGCTTCTACGAGGAGCTCAACGATTTCCTGCCGGCCGAACGGCGGCGGCAGTCCTTCACCTGCGAGTGCGCGCGAGGGGCGACGGTCAAGCACATGATCGAGGCGCTCGGGATACCGCACACCGAGGTCGAGCTGGTGCTGCTCAACGGCGAGTCGGTGGGCTTCGAGCGAGTGATCTTCGACAGTGACCGGCTGGCGGTGTATCCCAAGTTCGAAGCGCTGGACATCAGCCCACTGCTCAAGGTTCGTGCGCAACCTTTACGGGTGCTGCGCTTCGTCGCTGATGCGCACCTTGGCGGGCTGGCCAGCCTGTTGCGCATGAGCGGCTTCGACACCCTCTACGACAATGGCTTCGAGGATGGCGAGATCGCCGAGATCGCTGCGCAGCAAGGACGCATCGTGCTAACCCGCGACCGCGAACTGCTCAAGCGGCGGATCATCAGCCACGGCTGTTACGTGCATGCCCTGAAACCGTCGCTGCAGCTGCGCGAATTGTACGAGCGCCTCGACTTGGCGCGTAGCGCGCGGCCATTCAGCCTGTGCCTTCATTGCAACTTGCCGCTGCACGAGATCAGCCCGGAACTGGCCCGGCCGCAGGTGCCGCCACGCGTTGGCGCCCTCTATTCGCACTTCCTGCGCTGCGACGCCTGCCAACGGGTTTACTGGGAGGGTTCGCACTGGCGCGGTATGTGTGCACTGCTGGCACCTCTGCTGGACCGATAGGCTGCGTTGCCAGGGATAACTGGCTTTTGCATCAGGTAGATAACGGCCAATAGCAGTCATTAGGTCACGATGCGGTTTACTGGGCGTTTGGGGGTAGTTGCTTCGCCTGCTATATCTGCATCGGCGCTACGCTGAGCAGTTCCAGATGATGTTTGGCAGGGACATGTTTTTCTAGTCAGGCTTGTCACGGTGGAGGCGCGCATTGTAGCGGCGAAACGCTTGACCGGCCCCGTGTGCTGCCCGGTGGCGGCCGCTCGATGAGCAGAGCCGCCGAACAAGTCCGCGGACTCAGCCCTTGGCCGCCATCGCGGTGACTTCCACGCGCATGCCTTCGACCGCCAGTGCGGCCACGCCAACGGCGGCGCGAACCGGCCAGGGCTTGGCGAAGAAGCGCTGGTAGACCTCGTTGAAGGCGGCGCGGTCGGCCATGTCAGTGAGGTAGATGGTCAGATGCAGGATCCGGTCCATGGAACTGCCGGCGCGCTCCAGCGCTACCTTGAGCGCCTGTAAGGTGCACTCGCTTTGCTCGACGATGCCGCCCAGCTCCAGGCTGCCGTCGGCGCGGGTAGGTATCTGAGTGGAGACCAGCAGGCCGCCGAAACCGGCGACGTCGCAGGAGATGGATTCCGGGTCGGGATCGGGAAGGAAGGTGAGGTCGTGGTTTGCCATGGGGATCTCTTGCTTGAGGTGGTAAAGGGCGGTCGTGTATGGGCGGTGGGCCCGACATCGTCAGCCGGCTCGGTCAGCCAAGCCCGCTGGGGCATTCAATGAGGCAACGCCTTTTGCGCGGCCAGTTTACAGCCCCATCGTCGGGCCGTTCGTGAATTAACTCGAAGACTCGGAAGCCATGCAGATGGGTGCTACCCGTGGCATGCCCATACAACCAGCTGGCACCTGAAGATCCGACTGCGCCCCCATGACGCTCAAGCACGCCAAGAGCGGAACGAAGATCATGAATATCAAGGTTGTCAGTCATACCCGCCACCTCGTTCAGAAACCTGCCGAGGGTGCCGGGACAGCGTCCTGAGGCAACTGGCGGCCGGCAATCAGGATGAACGCCACTGACAGCAGCGCGCAGAGCGCACCCAGCATGATCGACGCCGCGTAACTCTGGTAAAGGTCGAACAGCAGCCCTGCGACGCTCCCTCCGATCAGGGCGGCCACCCCGACCGAAATGTACAGCGCGCCCAGGATTGCCCCCAGATTCGGTGTGCCGAACCAACTGGCAGCCACCGACGGATAGTGGGATATGCAGCCACCATTGGCCACGCCGAAACCAATGGCGAACAGCGCCAGAGTGACGAATGTATGGGCTGCGAGCCACAGGAGATTGAGCAGCACCAGCGCGAAGGTCAAAACGATCAGCAGGCGACGCGCGCCCATCCGGTCACCGATGCTCCCCAGGAACAACCGGCCGGCTACGTTGCCGACGCCGATAAGCCCGATCAACAAATTGGCCTGGGTGGCGGAAATGCCAAACTGGCGTGCGTAGGGGTTGATGTGCACAAGCGCGATAAACAGCCCGACCGAGCCAAAAAAAATCGCCCCGAAGTACCACCAGAATCGCCCCGTACTCGCGGCTTCGGCCAAGCGCATGCCGCTGGGTACAGCCTGAAGCCCGCTGCTCGCAGAGGGGGCAAGGCCATCCGGCAAAAGGCCTAGTTCCTGGGGATTGCTCCTGACCAGCGACGCCACCAGCAGGCCAACGACAAGAATGGCCACTGCGAAGATCTGCATCGTCGACTCCCAGGAGAAATGCTGCATCAGCAGCCCGGCAGTTGTCGGCCCGACAAAAGTCCCTACACCGGTTCCCGCCAGCGCAATGCCCGAAGCCTTGCTGCGGTTCTTGACGAACCAGCGCTGGACCGCTGCCACCGTCGGCACATACACCAGGCCGACCCCCAATCCGACCAGGGGGCAGAAGCACACCAGGAACAGCTGCAACGAGCCAGAGGCTGGGCTACCGAGAAAAAAGCCGAGCGCCAGCAAGATGATGCCAGCGCAGACCACAACCCGGGTCGAGATGCGATCCGCCAGAGATCCGGAGAACACCCCGACCGCGTAGTAGATGAAGGCCGTCAGAGAAAAAACCGATGCCACGGAAAAACGCCCCACATCGAAGTTGGACTGGATCTGCGAAAAAAATGCCCCGAAGGAGTAAGCGCCGCCAAAGATAAGTGCCAGCAGCAGATGTGCCGCGAACACTACGTACCATCCTGGAAATACTTTGGTTTTCATAACAGTTTGCTCTCGGATCTTTATGGCGCGGATGTGCCGGCATCATGAACGCCTCCAACTTCATCAGGCGTTCCCCCCTTCAGATCCGTCTATGGTGGGCATACATACTTGTACATACATGTATGCAACTTTGCGGCCAGCCGCCCTCCACCCGTCTTTGTCCAGCCCCCCAAAACGCCTGGAAGCCGCACAACACACTGGATCAAATATAAAAAAAGCGAAAAAACAGACCCCGCCCGATCCTTGGACCGGTGAGCCCTGAGGTATTTTTTCGCACCATGGCGAGATATTAGGTAACAAGTTGCCGGGAATGAGTGCGCGTTGGTGACAGCTGATGAGAGCGCTGGAAGAGTCGCATTGCGCGTACCGCTGTGGAGCCGATTATCCAGGTGTCCAGGTCAATAAACCCTTGCGTGCAAGCGTTTGAGCATCAGGTCAAACGTGCCTCGATTTCGCCAGTCGCTAAAGCGCTGATTCCAACCATTAAAGCGTTTGCATCTCTTCAACAAATCAGGCGATGCAATCAAGCGATCGCCTGCATGCTTGCGGTCTTTTATTGCCTGATTTTTATTGGCCAAGATTGAGTACGATTTTGCCACGTGTATGTCCGGCCATACTTTTTTCTACGGCCCGCTTCACCTGCGAGATCGGAAACACTTCGACCTCTACAGAGAGTTGGCCTGCCTCGAACAACTCGGCGATGGCCGTGAGTTGTCTGCCATCCGGGCGAGTGGCGAAATTTTTCGCTGAAACGCCGTGCACCTTCGCCAACTCCGCGTTCGGCGCGCTGACCGGCGACACCAGGACCCCGCCCCGCTTCAATACCTTCCAGGAACGTAGTTGGGTTTCGCCGCCAATCAGGTCAAGCACGATATCCACATCGGCCACTACATCCTCGAAGGCCTGGCTACGGTAGTCGATCACCTGATTCGCGCCGATTTTTTCCAGATAGCCATGGTTGCCGATCGAAGCTGTGGCAATGACCGTGGCACCGGCATGCCTGGCTATCTGCACGGCCATGCTGCCGACTCCGCCGGCGGCACCGTGAATCAGCACTCGCTGACCCGCCTTGATGTCCGCATGCTCATGCAACGCTTGCCAGGCTGTCAGTGCCGCCGTTGCCACACCACTGGCCTGCAGGGCAGAAAGACTGCGCGGCCTGAGCGCCAGGCGATCTGCTGGTACGGCAGCCTTTGTGGCAGATCCACCGACAATGCCGATAAAACCAAATACCTTATCGCCGACTGCAAAACCACTCACACCCTTGCCGATCGCGGATATCGTTCCTGCCACTTCGACGCCCGGCGTGTAGGGCAACGGCAACGGGATGAAGGCTTTCATGGAGCCCGAAAGAATCTTCCAATCGATCGGGTTGACCGCTGCACCCTCCACGTCGATCAGCACCTCGCCCTCGCCCGCAAGCGGGTCGGCGACATCTTCCAGGCGCAGCACATCTGGGCTGCCGTATTCATGTACACGTATGGCTTTCATGGGGAATCCTCGGATTATTTCGAAAGATGAAACCTGGGAGGCGCCGCAAGCGTTCATCCACTGCGGCGCCATTGGCTCAGCGACGACGGGCATCGAGGCTGAAGCGACCGGCACCGAACGCGACGATCTGCAACAAGCCACCCGCCATGGCGATGTTCTTGAAGAAGTGGATGAACTGGTTCTGGTCGCTCAGACTGTTATGGAATGCCAGCGCGGTGAACACGCTGAACAGGGCAAGCACCAGCGCAACGGTACGGGTGCGGTAGCCAGCGATAAGAGCAATGCCGCCACCGATTTCGATGATGATGGCCAACGCCAGAGCGAGCTGCGGGAACGGCAAACCAACCGAACCGATGTAGCCGATCATCATCGCCGGGGCGCTCAGTTTGGAGATGCCCGAGAGAATAAAGATGGCGCTGAGGAACACACGGCCGACCAGAGCAGCCGTGGCGGTGGGAGCGACAGAGCTGGACAGTTCATGGGTATCACGGGAGGTAGTAGCTGTAGATTGGGACATGGGTTGTTCTTCCATCAAGTAGGGCGCATCCACCATGGAGCGCCGCATTGAGGAAAAGTCTGCCACCCACTCTACAATCTTAATAGCCGACTAATTTCGACGATTACGTTCTAGTTTTTCGAAATGTACTCACGTCCTGCTCATCTGGTTCTTGCGGCACCACTGCACGTGAAATCAGCATAAATGCCCCGCAAGCGTTCAAGGAAATCGAAATGATCTCAGACCCGGGTACTCCCACTCTCGATCAACTGCGTGTATTCCTGACCGTTGTCGAGGTCGGCAGTTTTGCCGCAGCGGCGCGAAAACTGAGCAGAGCCACTTCTGTCATCAGCTACTCAATTTCCAATCTGGAGATGCAGCTTGGGGTTGTTCTCTTCGATAGAAACACCACGCGCAAACCCCAGCTGACCGATGCGGGACGTACTGTGCTCGCCGAGGCACGTACCATCACCAATGGGGTCAACGGGTTGCGGGCCAAGGTCAAGGGGCTGTTGCAAGGCCTGGAGGCAGAGATTCACCTGGTGCTCGATGTGCTGTTGCCTGCCGAGCGCGTGGTCGATGCGCTCAAATCATTCCAGGAGACCTTTCCTACCGTATCCTTGCACCTTCATATGGAAGCCCTGGGCGCCGTCACTCAGCTCGTGCTCAATCGCAAGGCCAGCATCGGCGTGGGTGGCCCACTCGATAACATCATCGATGGAATCGAGCGCATCGGTATTGGCAGCGTCGAACTGGTGCCGGTCGCAGCGCCCAGCCACCCGCTCGCAACGACTCGGCTGAACGCCCCAGGTGCTGGACGCGAGCATGTCCAGTTGGTGCTGTCGGATCGCTCACCTTTGACCCAAGGCAAGGACTTCGCCGTCATCGGTACGAGGACCTGGCGCCTGGCGGATCTGGGGGCCAAACACATGCTGCTGAGGGAAGGGATCGGCTGGGGCAACATGCCGTTGTCCATGGTCAGGGATGACTTGGCGACAGGCCGCCTTGTGCAACTCGACATGCCGGACCTCAAAAGCGGTGTCTACAGCTTCGATGCCATCTATCGCACGGATACACCGCCCGGTCCGGCGGCAAAATGGCTGATCGAGCGCTTCGCCCAGCAACACGAGTAAAGCACCGGCTATTCCAATTTCTCGACCATTAGCATCGACTTTATTCGGCTATTGCGTGTTCTTTCCGTGTGGCAAATTCCTCTTCGCCGTGGCAGCGTCGCCGCGGCCCGATCAGGAGCCCTGTCATGACAACGCTGAATAACTTCCTGGCGGTTTTCTTGTGTGCGGCAATCTGCACCAGCGCCAGCGCCGCTCAGCCCAATAGCTACAGACATGACGTCGAACTTTGGTACGACGCGTTCGACAGGAATGACCACCGATATCCATGAGTTCAGAGATGGAAAAATCATCCGGACCTGGCACATGGAAGACTGGATGACAGGCCTACATCAGCTTGGCGTTTTGCAACGCTAAAACCACCTGACCAATCGGAGAGAATGACCATGGGTATCGCTGCCGAATTGCTGAACCTGCATTTCGAAACGTTCATTAATGACCACGAGAAGTGGAAAACACTGATCGCCGATGATCTGCTGTGGGAGCTTCCCTACGCGCCCGGTTTGGGTCATCCCGAACGGCTGACCGGACGTCAGGAAGTACTGAGCCATGTGGGCTGGTTCATTGAAGCGGTCGAGAATTTCCGTTTCTACGACCTCAAGGTCCATGCCTTCGCCGATTCCGATAGGGCGGTGGCCGAGGTCAAAGCAGAGGGTTTGATCAAGCCTACGGGCCGAATTTATCGCCAGGACTACGTTCTTTTCTGCCGAGTGGAGAACGGAAAGATCGCTTTCCTGCGTGAATACTTCGACCCGATTCGTGCTGCGCATGCGCTTGAGGCACCAATATCTTCGGCACAGCAATATGAATAGATAGCCCATAGTTTCTCAGACATTAGCCGATAATGTCTGCTCTCGTTCAATAAGCAGCCGGTCATCCATTACGTGGATTATCGTTCAATGTTCCGGTCAGCGGCAGCGCCGTCCACTGCAACCGGTTGTTAGGCGTCATTGTGCCCTTGGCGCCGGAGTACAACATGGGTGGCTTTCTGCGACGCAACGAACTGAACGCATTCGTATCCTAGAGCGCGCATGTCAATCCCCTCGAACAGTCGCTCTCCCCCGCCCAGCAGGACCGGCGAGATAGCGACGTGCAGCTCATCGATGAGGCCCGTACGAAGATATTGCTGGATAGTGTTAGGTCCGCCGCCAATGCGCACATCCATTCCGTTGGCTGCGTCGCGCGCCCGGTCAAGCGCCTCGTGAATACCGCCCGTGACGAAGTAGAATGTCGTTCCGCCTTCCATCTGGATGGGCGGGCGCGCGTGATGAGTCAAGATGAAAGTTGGAACGTGATAGGGTGGGTTGTCCCCCCACCAGCCTTTCCAGTTCATGTCGGGCCAGGAACCGCGAATCGGTCCGAACATGTTTCTTCCGAGAATCCAGGCGCCAACATTCTTGAAGCCCCGCGCAGCGAAGTCGTCATCGATCCCCGTTGTGCCACCGTCGGCGCCAAATAGGGTCCGTTGGAACGTGCGTGTTGGGACTAACCACTGGTGCAAATCTGTCCCGCCCACGCCGAGCGGATTACTCATGTCCTGATTCGGACCAGCTCCGTATCCGTCAAGCGAGATCGTAAAGCCCTCAACTCGGACGCGTGTCATTTTCATGCCTTCCTTTCGATTGACGCCTAACTATCTATTTCGACAGCAATTCTGCTGTATAACTCCGGCCGCTTCTGTACAGCAGTCCGCAGAAAAATTCACGGAGAACCGCTCCCGGCTTGGTTTTGCATGAATCTCATGCCATTTTGCACCCTACTAAATTGGGATGAAAAGCAGCAGGCGGTATGACTCACCCACATAGGTAACACATCAGTTCAAGCACATGGACCGTCACCATCAGTTCGGTCAGACAATTGCTGAGCTTTGCTACAAAGGTCGCTTGGCGTGGACTGCAGTCCACCGCCTATTGCGTCGCGTGTCGAGGGTTGCCAGGTCATTGCTGAGCCGCGTAGGCGACTCCCCGGTGACTTCGCACAGCAGCGCTGTTATAGCTTCCCCGTTAACCGTGCCGTGCTCTTGTAGAAGATCCGCCACAGCGGTGACAGCGGGCCAATAACGACGCACCAGACAGCTGGAGCGGGCGATTGCCTGGGATTCGGCATCGAGTAGCTTTCGTGCGGGCAGCAAACTGATCAATTCGTAACCCCGGCGCCGGTCACCCCAGCCGCTGCCGCTGCCGCTGATAAATTTGTCAGATTTGGTGTGCCTGTAGACTGCTTCGGCCACGGGGCCGGCGAAGCAATCGAGAAGGTCGCGTTCAATAGACTCGACCATAGAGGGCAAGTATTCAGCAATCCCGGGGGCGTCGAAGGATGGATGCGGGACACAGTAATCAGCCTCTACCAACCCCTCTACGTTTTGCGGGTTGCCGCGCAGATCAATCATTGGGCCGGCGAAGGCTTCTGTCCTGGTGCGCACAGTGACGCGCTCTATGTGCTGATCATTCCACCAAAAGGCCAGGACGTGGCCAGCTTCGTGGATGGCCGTGCGGCGCGGGCGCTGATTCATGGGCGGGTCCTCTACCGTGCATGGGTTCGTCGCGTAAAAGGTCTTACGAGAGCTACTCATACCCGCTGCTCCATCTCCAGAGGCCCAGTAAAAGATTATGCCTATCAAGACCTAATACGCCACCTATTAGCTGACTGCTTTATAGGGGTCTAACCTTAACGGAGCGCTGGTGAAAACTGGCCGGTTGAGACCTGATTAGAGATACGAATAAGTCAGAAGCGTACTAGGCTTGCCGTGGGCCACCGTGCTGGTAACTCGACTGCTGCTATCCGGATTTCCCGTGTGACCACGACGATCAATAGATCGAACAGCTGGCCCTGCAGCCTATGTCATTGATTTCGCTCGTCGCTATTGCGCGCCCACACCGGGCCGGGATAGCCGGATGAACACGACCAAAGGTACCTCACACATGGCAACTGAATCGAAATGCCCGTTCAATCACGCCGCCGCGGGCGGTGGCCCGTCGAACCGCGACTGGTGGCCGAACCAACTCAATCTGAAGATCCTGCACCAGCACTCGTCCCTGTCCGACCCCATGGACGTGGGCTTCAACTACGCCGAAGCGTTCAAAAAACTGGACTTTGAGGCGCTCAAGAAAGACCTGCATGCGCTGATGACCGATTCGCAAGACTGGTGGCCTGCGGACTTCGGTCACTATGGGCCGTTCTTTATTCGCATGGCCTGGCACGCCGCAGGCACGTACCGCACCGGTGACGGGCGTGGTGGTGCCGGCTCCGGTCAGCAACGCTTCGCGCCGCTCAACAGTTGGCCGGATAACGTCAGCCTCGACAAGGCGCGTCGACTGCTCTGGCCGATCAAGCAAAAGTATGGTCGTAACATCTCCTGGGCCGATCTGATCGTCCTTACCGGCAACGTCGCGCTGGAGTCCATGGGCTTCAAGACCTTTGGTTTTTCCGGAGGCCGTCCGGACGTCTGGGGACCCGATGAGGACGTCTACTGGGGCTCCGAAAGCACCTGGCTGGGGGGCGACGTGCGCTATGGCAAAGATGAGAGCCGTACCGTCCAGGAGCGCAACCTGGAGAAACCGCTCGCCGCGGTGCAAATGGGCCTGATCTACGTGAACCCGGAAGGCCCGGAGGGCAACCCGGACCCGGTAGCTGCTGCGGTGGATATCCGCGAAACGTTCGCTCGCATGGCGATGAATGACGAAGAAACCGTGGCACTGATCGCAGGCGGCCACGCCTTCGGCAAGACCCACGGCGCCGGGCCTGCATCCAATGTGGGGGCCGTGCCCGAAGCCGCTGGCCTCGAAGAGCAGGGCCTGGGCTGGAAGAGCAGCTTCGGTACGGGCAAAGGTGGCGACACGATCGCCAGCGGCCTGGAAGTGACCTGGACCACGACCCCCACGAAGTGGAGCAACAATTACCTGGAGAACCTGTTCAGCTTCGAGTGGGAACTGACCAAGAGCCCGGCGGGTGCGAACCAGTGGACGGCGAAAAACGGCGCCGGCGCGGGCATCATTCCGGATGCTCACGACCCGTCCAAGCGTCGTAATCCAACCATGCTGACCACGGACCTGTCCCTGCGATTCGACCCGATCTATGAAAAGATTTCGCGGCGCTTCCTGGCGAATCCCGATCAGTTGGCCGACGCGTTCGCCCGCGCCTGGTTCAAGTTGATCCACCGCGACATGGGACCGCTCTCGCGCTACCTCGGCCCGGAAATGCCCAACGAAAAACTCCTGTGGCAAGACCCCATCCCGGCGGTCGACCATACCCTGGTCAACGACAGCGACATCGCCTCACTCAAGAACAAGCTCCAGTCCTGTGGTCTGACAGTCTCGCAGCTTGTATCAACTGCTTGGGCGGCGGCTTCCACCTTCCGTGGCTCCGACAAGCGCGGTGGCGCCAACGGTGGGCGCCTGCGCCTGGCCCCGCAGAAGGACTGGCCGGCCAACCAGCCTCAGCTATTGGCGAACGTGCTGGCGACCCTCGAGAAGATCCAGAGCGAGTTCAACAGCGCGCAGACTGGCGGCAAGAAGATCTCGCTGGCGGACCTGATCGTGCTGGCCGGTAGCGCTGGCGTCGAACAGGCGGCGAAAAATGCCGGTTACACCATAACGGTGCCTTTCACGCCAGGACGCATGGACGCGAGCCAGGAACAGACGGATGTCGAGTCTTTCGGGTTTCTCGAACCCATCGCCGATGGCTTCCGTAACTACCTCAAGACCCGTTACCGCGTACCGGCCGAGGCATTACTGATCGACAAGGCGCAACTACTGACACTCACCGCGCCAGAAATGACGGTGCTCATCGGCGGCCTGCGCGTGCTCAATACCAACGTCGGACAAACCCGGCACGGGGTCTTCACCAAGCGACCTGAAGCGTTGACCAACGACTTCTTCACCAACCTGCTCGACATGGGCGTGGAATGGAAGCCGGTCTCGGACGCCAATGAAGAGTTTGAAGGACGCGATCGCAAAACCGGCGACCTCAAATGGACAGGCACTCGTGTCGATCTCGTCTTTGGCTCGAATGCGCAATTGAGGGCGTTGGCTGAGGTCTATGCATGCAGCGACGCGCAGGAGAAGTTCGTGAAAGACTTCGTAGCTGCATGGACCAAGGTGATGAACCTTGACCGCTTCGACCTCAGGTGACGCGAACGTTGGACCTGGTCTTGAAGTAGGTCACCTCGACCTGATCGCTCAGGTCGGGGGACTCCAGGGAGGTTGCCAAGAGTAGATGCAGCATATTCCATTCGGTGTTCCTGAAAACCCGCAACGCCTCCCTGTGTGGGAGGCGCTGGGCTTTTTACTCGCCGGATGACGCGGGGCTCGGTGGGTCAACCCTCGCCGCCAAGCTACCCCTCCATTGGCTCCGGGCAGCTTCCACACGCACTTCTGGAGACACCGTCATGTTCCGCGTCCTGTTTCCCGCTTTTATGCTGCTTGCTCTAAGCATCCCGGTACATGCTCAGGTGACTCCATTTCCTGTCTCCTTTCGTACTCAGGACATCCCTATAGAAGGCGTCACGCTGCATGTGCGCGTCGGCGGCAAGGGGCCGGCCGTGGTGCTCCTGCATGGCTTCGGCGACACCGGCGACATGTGGGCGCCACTGGCCGCCGAGCTGGTCCGGGATCACACAGTCGTGGTGCCGGACCTTCGCGGTATGGGCTTGTCGTCGATCCCGGACAGCGGCTACGACAAAAAGACCCAGGCGGGCGACATCCGTGCGGTGTTGGCAGCTCTGGATATCGAACACTCGGTGGTCATCGGACACGACATAGGTACCATGGTCGCCTATGCCTACGCCGCGCGTTATCCGCAGCGTACCGATCGCCTGGTAGTGATGGATGCGCCCGTACCGGGCATTCCACCCTGGAACGAAATTGTCCGCTCACCGGCGCTTTGGCACTTCGACTTCGGCGGACCGGATGCTGAACGCTTGGTCGCCGGTCGTGAGCGAATCTACCTGGACCGGTTCTGGAACGAGTTCGCGGGCGACCCCACCAAGGTGGACGAGGAAACCCGTCGGCATTACGCCACTCTCTATGCCCGCCCCGGCGCCATGCGGGCAGCCTTCGCCCAGTTCCGCAGCATTCGTCAGGATGAGGTGGACAACAAAGCGTCGATGAAAACGCGGCTGACTATGCCGGTGCTGGCCATCGGTGGTGAAAAATCCTTCGCAGGCAATGAAGCGATCGTGATGCGTAACGCAGCGGACAAGGTCACGGAAGTGGTGGTTCCAGGGGCAGGACATTGGCTGATGGAAGAGGCACCAACACAGACCATTCGATCGATTCGCGACTTCATCGCGCAGTGACGCGTCGAGATCTCAGAGGGGATGTTCGTGTAGGGCCTTGTATCAAGGGCCTGCTCTGAAGTTATTTAAGTGGCTGGTTCACGGGTCAAAAACTGCCGAAAAATGCCCGTTTCGGGTCGATTGCCATCCCTCCTGATCGGCAGAGATCGGCCAGAAGCAGACCTTAAAACCCTTGGCCGTGTGGGGATTCCATCTGGCACACAGACGGGTCTGATTGGTCCGTACGGCTAACATCGGCGCGCATATGGCTGTTGGGGCCGCGTCAGCGGCAACAGTGAGGATCTACCGTGACGCTTTTTGACTAATACGCCTCCCCGATTATCCGCCTTAGGCAGGGGGTGCTGATAACAGACACCACGGTAATAAAGTCCGTCCCTATAAACGATCCGCTGCGTGACCATTGATGCGTCAAGTGGGGTACCGCGCCTGGCTCACGCCGGCGTTCTGAATTCGGCACACTCGCCCGTGCGCTGGCCCGAGCTGCGCTCGAGGCCTCATCGCAGACTATTCTTGATCTGGGTAACCGACCGGTCGCACCGAAGGAGGTCACTCGTTTATGCACTGTGTCCTTTTCGAAATCCGCCGCGGTTCGATCTGATGCATGAAGGCAAATCGATCCGCGCCGTCATCGAGTTCCGATGAACTACCGGTCTGGGGCACGGCCCCAGGCACTTTTGTCTGACACCCTGAAACGGAGACGCCAGCATGAGCACCTTGCAACTTCACCCTGCACTGGACAATGGTATCCAACCCGCCGCCGCGAACTTCGCAGGTGGTACCCTGCAATGCCTGTGTGCGACCGACAAGGTCGAGGTCAAGATCGACGCACAAACTCTGCATAACCACGCGTGCGGCTGCAGCAAATGCTGGAAACCACAAAACGCGACATTTGCCGTCATCGCCGTGGTGCCTCGAGATAAGGTCAGCGTCATTGCCCATGGCGAAAAACTGGCGATTGTCGACGAAACCGCCACCATCCGGCGCCACGCCTGCAAGCAGTGTCACGCCCATCTCTTTGGGCGCATCGAGAACAAGGACCATGCGTTTTATGGCCTGGACTTCGTCCACACCGAGCTTTCGCCACAGAGCGGATGGGCTGCGCCGGGATTCGCGGCGTTCGTGTCCTCCATCATCGAAACCGGCACACCGCCAGCGCAAATGAAGGCTATCCGCGAGCGCTTGCGCTCGATCGGCCTAGAACCCTATGACTGCCTGTCGCCGGACTTGATGGACGCACTGGCGACTCATGTCGCCAAACAGAAAGGCCTGCTCCCCGCCGCCTGATTGATCGGTCGCCGCGGTTTCTTTTCCGGACCGCGGCTCCGATTCACCTTTGATGTTGTGCACCCCACATAATTAACTGGGGGGCTGTCGGCATTAAGACAACGGGTTACGCCAGTTTTCAATTCCGCTCGTACCAACTTTGTACCACCAGACTCTCTCAACCCACCTTTTCGCTATGGCTAACTGAATCTACATCAGGCAGCAATCGCCAAAAGCAATGGGATGGACTCCTCCTCACTTCGGCATCTTGAGTGCCAGACTGAAGGTGCGAACCACAGTCAACAGTGAGAAGGAGTCCACACATGAAGCTTATGCGCATTGGGGTCGACTTGGCCAAGAACGTGTTTCAGATCCACGGTGTGGATTGCCATGAGAAGCCGGTCTGGCGGCAGCGGCTATCACGTGATCGCTGGCTTCAAACGGTGCTGGAAAAGGTCGAACCTGGTTGTGAGATCGGCATGGAGAGTTGCGGCGGGGCCCATCATTGGGCGCGGCAACTCGAAGCTCGCGGATTTCGAGTCAAGCTGATCGCCCCCCAGTTCGTTAAACCCTATGTCAAAAGCAACAAGAACGACGCGAACGATGCCGAGGCGATCTGTGAAGCGATGAGCCGTCCCAGCATGCGCTTCGTCGCCATCAAGACGATCGAACAACAGGATATCCAGGCGACGCATCGCATCCGGGCCGGCTTAATCGAACAGCGGACGGCCAAAGCCAATCAGATCCGTGGGCTGGTCGCCGAGTACGGTCTCGTTGCACCGAAGGACTTGCTGATGCTGCGTCGCGCAATGCCGTGCTGGCTAGAAGATGCGGATAACGGTTTGACGGCACGCTTTCGTCGTCTACTGGATGGTTTGTGGGACGACCTTCGTGCGCTGGATGGGCGCGTATGCAAGCTCGACGGCGAGATCACGGCGATCGCGACAAACGAGCCGTCCGCCGTTCGCCTTCAACAGCGGCGCGGTGTCGGTCCAATGATCGCCACAGCGCTCGTCGTCGCTCTCGGTGATGCCCGTCAGTTTGCCAATGGCCGACAGTTTGCCGCCTCGCTGGGACTGACACCGAGGCAACACAGTTCTGGTGGTAAGGATCGACTGCTCGGTATCAGCAAGCGCGGTGATGCATATCTGCGAACATTGATGGTGCATGGCGCACGCTCGGCGCTATGCACAGCCAAATCCAAAGAGGATCGACTCAGCCAGTGGGCCGTTCGTTTAGCCGAGCGATCGCATCCCAATGTGGCCGCTATTGCGCTGGCCAACAAAACTGCACGCATGGCTTGGGCGATGCTGCGTTACGGCACTGATTACCAACCGAATCAGGCAGCGGCCTGATCTATTTACCCGACGTGTTCTACGAGAGAAACAACTCTTAACCACGATTGCGAAGCAACCTGAACGATGGCAAACCGGTCGAACCGGCGTCGGCAAAACCCTCGAATGCCCAAGTGCGAAAAGCACGAAAAAGCGATCGGGAGCCGGCGCGCGAATAGCCCATCATGGCCCTGCATCGAAACGATGCCGTATTTAGAGGCCGAATATACGTGTGCAGTCGGCACGGGCGCCAAAGCAAAAGGGGCTTGCAATGAGGAGGAGTCCATATACGGTCAGTCGGATGCGTCTACAAATGAAGGTCGAGTCATATCGCCTGACGGCCGGCAGAAAACTTCAAGGTGACCGTCGTCGCGGCGCCGGCAGTCAGGTGGGTGAGCCCAGTCAACACGCCAATCGATATCGTCCGGTGTAGAGTCGCTCCCGGACATAATCCTTTCTCCCATCGTGACTGAGCCCTTGTTGGTTGTTGTTACTTCGGTTGCGCCACGGTGCGCAAATAGGGTTTCAACGTCTTGAAGCCCTGTGGGTACTTCTTCCTGGCCTCTTCGTCGGACACCGAAGTGGGGATGATGACGTCCTCACCCGGACGCCAGTTCACCGGGGTGGCGACTGTGTGCTTGGCGTTTAATTGCAAAGAGTCGAGCAAGCGCAACACTTCATCGAAGTTACGCCCGGCACTCATTGGGTAGATAAGCATCGCTTTGACTTTCTTGTCCGGGCCGACGATGAACACAGAACGCACTGTGGCGTTGTCCACGGCGGTGCGTGAGCCACCACTGGCATTCGGGTGAATCATGTCGTAGAGCTTTGCCACTACCAGATTCTCGTCGCCGATCATGGGGTAGTTGACCGCATGGCCCTGGGTTTCTTCGATGTCACCGAGCCAGGCCAGGTGGTCGCTGACCGGGTCGACACTGAGCCCGACTATCTTGGTGTTGCGCTTGTCGAACTCTGGCTTAAGTCCGGCCATATAACCGAGTTCAGTGGTACATACAGGGGTGAAGTCCTTCGGATGTGAGAACAGGATGGCCCACTTGTCGCCAATCCACTCGTGGAAGTGGAGCGGGCCTTCGGTGCTTTCGACGGTGAAATCCGGTGCTTCATCGCCAATGCGGATTGCCATGTTCGATCTCCTTACAGTGATGGGTAGGGACGTTGTCAGAACCCTGGCTGCTGGTCCGACGGCATTTGGTCTCTGCGTTGAGCCTGTCAACGCGAGTCAGTATAGGAGACACATCCAGACATGGCCTCTATGGCTTGTCGGCCACACGAGGTCGTACAAAACACTGCTCGGTGACCCGTTCACCCCATTGCTGTCCCTCTTGCTCCTGTTCTAACGTGAAACCAAAGCCCTCATAAAGTTTACGAGCAGCATCAAGGCCTTTGAACGTCCAGAGCCGCGTTGCACAAAAGCCCCATTCATCACAGAGCTTCATTGCTTCCGCCAACAAGCGTTTGCCTGCTCCCTTCCCTCGCGCCGAGTCATCCAGAATGAAGCAGCGAAGAATCGCTTCGCCGCCCTCTCCTTCGCCGTCGATGGCGATCGAACCGACAATTCGCTGGCTGTCCAGAGCCACCCAAACCTCGTTGCGTGGATGGTGCAAACGCCCCATCAGCTCCGCCGTGTCTGATGCAACCAGACTTTGGAACGGCTGGTGGCGAACGGTAGCTTGATGACCGCCGGTAACCCTGAATGGGTGTCAGCTCATGCTTCGCTATGCTCAATGACACGCCGCTGGAGCGGCTGAATGCAGACCTGACGGCATGAGCGCCAGGAGCAAAGGTAGGGAGACGAGGCAGCCACTTGAAAAGAGAATCAAATAATGAAAATGCTACTGATGGTCGAGTGCCCGAATGAACCCTTCAACTCTCTCGTCAGAGCCGGGAAGATAGGCGAAATCATCGGGCGTATCCTGGAGAGCATCAAACCGGAGGCTGCCTACTTTACTGAGCAGGACGGAATGCGCGGCGGGATTTTCCTGATCGACGTACAAGACTCATCCGAGATCCCCAGTTTTGCGGAACCGTTTTTTCTCAACTTCCAGGCCAGCTGCAAGTTCCGTCTTGTCATGAGTCCACAGGACCTGCAAAAGTCCGGTCTGGAAGCGCTCGGCAAAACATGGGGGTGAGGAACAATCAGTCCAGAGCGGTTACGTACGAACCCAAGCTATACCCCGCCAGGCCGTCTACGCTCAAAACGCCCATGAGCAGCCTGAAGACAACCGGAGCGGAGGTTCAACTTGAATCATTTGGTGATCGCACTGATCGTTTTCCTCTGCCTGTTCGGCAGCGCGCTGCTGGGATCGTATGTACGGGAGCGGCTGCCCTCTCATCACCTGAGCGATGACTCCGTCGCCGTGGTGAAACTTGCGACGGGTCTGATCGCGACCATGGCCGCGTTGGTGCTTGGCCTTCTGGTCTCTTCCGCCAAAGGCACGTTCGATACAGCCAACGCCGAGCTCGTGGGAACAGCGGCCAAGGTCGTTCAGTTCGACCGGTTGTTGTCCCGATATGGACCGGACACCCTGGAGATCCGCAATCAGCTCAAGTACAACTACGCTGACGTTGTGCAGGTGCTTGCCGCACATGACGCGGTGCAACTGGCGAAACTCAACAGTCCTGAGACGATCAACCGCTCTGAAGAATTGCAACGCAAGGTCGAAGCGCTTTCGCCTGGCAATGAGACTCAGCGCGCGCTTAAGGCGCATGCCTTGCAGATCATGGATGAAGTGTTCGCAACCCGCTGGCTGGCACTGCTTCAGGCAAATGCGTCGATCCCGCCCACGATGCTGGTGATTCTGGTGGCATGGCTGTCCATTATCTTCGGTTCGTTCGGACTGTTCGCACCGCGTAACGGCACTATTCTGGCGGTGTTGATGATGTGTGCACTTTCAACCTCCGCGTCGATTCTGCTCGTCGAGGAGCTGAACAAACCACTCGATGGTTTGATCGGTGTGTCGCTTGTCCCCATGCGCGATACGCTAAGCCGGCTCGGTCAGTAGCCAGGCCTGGACAGATTCCGCGTTGGCACGATCAAGTCGCGACGAACCCGATGGGCAATAGCGGCTGCGGATAGCTATGATTGGAGACCATGACAGCCTCTCTCCAGATTCGACAACCTTGCCCACCTGGTGCCTGCGACTGCGGGCGTGAACAGCTGGCGGATATACCCGGCGCTGATTTGCGCATCCTGTACCTGACCCGCCAGGAGGAAAAACGCCTGCTTGAGCGGCTGGAAAATCTTCAGAGCCTGGCCGACCTCGAGCATATGCAGCGTCGGATGTACGAGCAGTTAGGCATTCGCCTGCAAATCACCCCAAGCTTCCACGAAGTACGAAGCATGCGCGGCATCGGCATTCACCTCCTGGACTTGCCCGGACTGTGTCGCAAAACCCGCCAGTCGATCCCGGCCGCCATTCGTCGTGGTTTGGAGAAGCACCCGGAGATCGCCTACGAGCTGCTCAACGCTCATGACCTTTTGCGCGATGCTTGAGCTCTCTGAAACGCAGGCGGGGATGGCCTGGCGCACTCCCCGTCCTGTCAACTTATCGCAGGCAGCCCGAAAGGTAGTCACTGAACCAACAGCTCATTCAGCCGGTTTGGTGCGAGCGGCCGCTCGCACCTGAGCGAGCGTCTCGCCCCGCCAATCACTCAGCTCCTTGATTTGAGCCGATCGTCTCCTGCTTCATTATGGTTGTCGCTCGCCACTTGAGTCGCGCTGACTGACGGCTTCTCTCCAGGCAATCAACGACTGCTTCACGCCCTGAGGAAGTCAGCCATCCGTAACCGGCTGCTTTCAATGAAACTGCTGACTTCGCCGATGTGTCATACCATTGCAGGCTGAATCATTCTGCGTGACCTACCGCGGCGTTGCGTTTCTGCGTCCTGGTTCAAACGGCCCGCGCCGCCAGGCTTTACAGTGTCTACCAACTTAGGGAGTACAAACGTGCACGATCCCTTCAATCTTCTTCGTTTCGTCGAGGCCCAGCGCCCGGTTTTTACCCGAGCCATGGAAGAGTTGCGTGCCGGGCACAAGACCAGTCACTGGATGTGGTTCATCTTCCCGCAACTGCATGGCCTCGGGCATAGCGAGATAGCCAAACGCTTTGCCATTTCTGGTGCTGCCGAAGCCCGGACCTATCTGCTGCATGATTTACTGGGTCCACGGCTGGAGGAAAGCGTAAGTACCATCCTGCAACACAGCGACAAGAGTGCACTGGAAATCCTTGGCCACCCCGATGACCTGAAGTTGCGCTCCTGCCTCACGCTGTTCGCCAGCATCAAGCCCGAACACCCCCTATTCCAGCCGGCCCTCGATCAGTTCTTCGCCGGCGAGCCAGACGCCAAGACCCTGTTCCTTCTTGAAGAATAAGGTCGACGCGAGTTACGTCGCCAGCACCACCTCGAACCTCTTCGATGCCGTGATCGGCCGGCTTGGGTTGATGCAACTGACCATTCGCAGCAGCTATTGACGACAGGCAGAGAACGGCCAGAAGCGATCATATCCGCTGACTCTTAGTCGGTCTCGAGTCAAGGCTAAAAGCCAACTTATCCTGCAGGTCTTGCTGCAGGGTCTCTCCTAGAACTAAACCTGACTGGTTGGATCAGCGCCATACGTTGTTCCAGCTGCTCATCCGTGAGCTTGCCCCGCGGGACACTGGTTTCTTAGTTTTTGCGGATCTGCACCAAGCCGCGGTAGTCGGCGAAATAATTCGCCGGCAGGGCCGCGCCCGGGTTCGCTTGAGGCCAGACAGGACGAGTCGGCGCCTGCCGGGCAATCAGTTCTTCGGCAACACTGCGAGCGTGACGGGTGCGCAGGCGAGACCGATCAGGGCCAGGGGACCTTCGCAGCGGTAATGGATCAGGTTATTCATTAATGATTTCTCGGTCGGATAAAGGGGTACAAGCTGCGCAATGTGCCTACCCCTTCAGCTCAATGCGTCTTCCCGGATTAACTTCTTGTTGATCTTGCCGACACTGGTTTTAGGGATCTCAGCGACGAACTTGAACTGCTTGGGGATTGCCCATTTGTTAATCCGGCCACGCTCCACAAACTGTTGCAGGTGGGCTTCAAGCATCTGTTTATCAACGTACTGTCCAGGCTCGCACACCACCAGGGCCATGGGCCGTTCGCCCCATTGCTCGTCCGCAATGCCAACCACCGCGACAGAAGTGACCGACGCGTGCTCGCTGATCAGGTTCTCCAAATCCAGCGAGCTGATCCACTCCCCGCCCGTCTTGATCACATCCTTGATTCGATCCTTGATTTCCACCCTGCCCTGGGAGTCGATGGAAGCCAGGTCACCGGTGTGCAGCCAACCGTTGAGCCACAGCTCGGCGCCCTTTTCAGGCTCATTCAAATAGCCTTGAGTCAGCCAGGGAGCACGCACAACGATCTCACCCAGAGACTCACCATCGTGGGGAACGTCATCGCCGCCGGCATCGATGATTTTCAAATCGACCATCGGTATGGGCATGCCGGTCTTGATTCGAGTGGCTAACTGCACTTGCGTGGATTGTTCAAGCGCCTCCCCACGCAGGTAAGTCGAGCAAAGCATCGGGCAGGTCTCGGACATCCCGTACCCGCTGTGCACCTGAATACCTTTGGCGCTCGCCTGGCTGGCGATACCCAGGGTCAGCGCGCTGCCCCCGAAGAGCATTTTCCAGCCATCGAAAGAGGTCTGCGCCGCTTCGTCGCAGCCCAGGATCATTTGCAGAATGGTGGGCACGCAATGGGAAAAGGTGACCTTCTCTTCTCGATAAAGCCTGACCAGGCTATTGGGCTCATAACGACCGGGGTACACCTGCTTGATGCCCATCAGGGTCGCAACATAGGGCACGCCCCAGGCATGCACGTGGAACATCGGGGTGATCGGCATGTAAACGTCGTCGGAGCGCAGTAGCGACAAGCTTTGGTAGACACCCAAGGAACCCACCGCATTCAAGGTATGCAGCACCAACTGACGATGAGTGAAGTACACCCCTTTAGGGTTCCCGGTAGTCCCCGTGGTGTAGAAAATCGTCGCCACCGAGTTCTCATCAAAGTCCGGGAAATCGTAATGGGCAGCCGCCTGGGAGAGCAGGCTTTCATACTCCCCCAGCACCGGCAGCTCGGTGCCGGTCGCGGCGTCGTCAGAGAGCCGGATATAGCCCTTGACGGTGTTCAGGCCATCATGAATCTGCTCGATCAAGGGCAGGAAATCATCATGCACCAGCACCAGATCATCCTCGGCGTGGTTCATGGTGTAGAGCACCTGATCCGGGGAAAGACGAATGTTCACCGTATGCAACACCGCGCCGATCATCGGCACCGCAAAGAAACACTCCAGGTAGCGATGGCTGTCCCAGTCGAGCATTGCCACTGTATCCCCGGCCTTGACGCCGGCCGCCGTCAGCGCATTGGCCAGCCTGTGGATCCGCTCGATGAGCGTCTGGTAGCTGTAACGCAACTTGTCGGCATAGACGATCTCCTGTCCGGGTTCGTATCGCACACCCGACAGCAGCAAGCTCTTGATCAACAGTGGGTAGGTGTATGCGCCTTGTGCTGGCGGAATTATTTTTGTCTTCACGATGGTTACTCTTCCTAATACTGTTTCAATACGCCTGCACAAACGACTCCCCTGCAAGCGACGGGAGTCGTGGAACATTGCAATCAGAACTGCGCCGCATCCAGCAGGTAGAGGCTTTCGCTGCCGGCCTTGACCGAAGCGCTCAGTGAGTGGATACGCGGCAGCAGGCGGGCAAAGTAGAAGCGTGCAGTGCCCAGTTTGCTGGCGTAGAAGTCGTCCTCGGTCTGTTTGCCCAAGGCCGCTTTGGCCATCCGTGCCCACATGTAGGCATAGGCGGTGTAGCCGAACACCTGCAAGTACTCGACCGAGGCGGCGCCGATTTCGTTCGGGTTGTTTTGGGCCCGATCCAGCAACCACGCAGTCAGCTCGTCGAGGGTATCCACGGCAGCGTTCAACGGCTTGCAAAACTCGCCCAAGTCAGCGCTGGCGTTGGCGGTGAAGTTGCGAATTTCAGCGGCGAACAGCCGATAGAGTGCCCCGCCACTGCCGACGATCTTGCGTCCTGCCAGGTCCAGCGCCTGGATGCCATTGGTGCCTTCGTAGATCTGCGTGATCCGCACGTCTCGCACCAATTGCTCCTGACCCCACTCACGTATGTAGCCGTGTCCGCCGAAAATCATCTGCCCGTGCAGGGTGGTTTCCAGTCCCATGTCAGTGAGAAACGCCTTGGCGATCGGAGTCAGCAGGGACACCAGTTCTTGCGCGCGCTGGCGGGTTGGTGCGTCTTCGCTGTATTTGGCAGTGTCCAGTTGCAGGGCCACGTAGCTGGAAAATGCGCGCCCGCCCTCGTTCAGGGCTTTCATGGTCAGCAGCATGCGGCGCACGTCCGGGTGCACGATGATCGGATCGGCGGCCTTGTCCGGGTGCTGCGCGCCGGTCGGCGCACGGCACTGCAGGCGATCACGGGCATACACGACGGCGCTCTGGTAGGAGCGCTCGCCCTGCGCCAGCCCCTGAATACCCACGCCCAGACGCTCGTAGTTCATCATGGTAAACATCGCCGCCAGGCCCTTGTTCGGCGCATCGACGATCCAGCCGGCCGCCCCGTCAAAGTTCATCACGCAGGTGGCGGATGCCTTGATGCCCATCTTGTGCTCGATGGAACCGCAGGACAGCGCATTGCGCTCGCCCAGCGAACCGTCGGCATTGACCATCACCTTGGGCACCAGGAACAGCGAAATGCCTTTGGGACCCGCGGGTGCATCCGGCAGTCTGGCCAGTACCAGGTGGATGATGTTCTCGGTCAGGTCGTGCTCGCCGCCAGTGATGAAAATCTTGCTGCCGCTGATTTTGTAACTGCCGTCGGCCTGGGGCTCGGCCTTGGTGCGGATAAGGCCCAGGTCGGTGCCTGAATGGGCCTCGGTCAGGCACATGGAACCGCTCCAGACACCGGCATACATGTTCGGCAGATACTTTTCTTTCAGGTCTTCGCTGGCATGCGCATTCAGCGACAGGCAGGCACCGGCAGTCAGCATCGGGTACAGACCGAACGACAGGTTGGCCGCATTGACCATTTCTTCAACCTGAGCACAGATCGCCTTGGGCATGCCCATGCCTCCGAACTGCGGATCGCCGCCTACACCCACCCAGCCGCCCTCGGCGAATGCCTGGTACGCCGCCAGAAAACCATCCGGGACTTGCACCGCACCGTTGTTCCAGACGCAGCCTTGCTCGTCGCCTTTCTGGCGCAGCGGGGCGATGATGCCGGCGCTGATCTTGCCGGCCTCTTCGAGGATCGCTGCAGCTGTCTCTTCATCGACCACCTCGGACAAACCGGGCAGTTGGGCCCAAAGCCTGGACACCTCAAAGACTTCATTGAGTACGAAGCGCATGTCGCGCAGGGGGGCTTTGTAATCAGACATGGTTGGCTTACTCAGACAGTGTGAGGGCATGAGGCATGCCCGTTTTTTTGGAATTGTCGGTGTCACTGACGTGCACTACCGGTCCATCCGGAGCTGCACCACGAATCAGCGAGGGCCCGCGCAACAGGAAGTACGACAGCGCAGGAATCAGGATCAGCGCCCCCAGCATGTTCCACAGGAACATGAAGGTCAGCAGGATGCCCATGTCCGCCTGGAACTTGATCGGCGACCA